>NZ_JARPZC010000003.1:0-247879 GCF_031927985.1 Enterococcus dongliensis | reverse complement strand
TAATTCTTTGGTCAGAACTATTTTGAGTGTAGCACAAATGGCTTTTTTAGTTGTCTAGCTTAATTTTACAATCGGCGTTGTTTAATGAGTGGTTATGAAAAAGAAAAAGGTATTTTATGTATCAGTTTTGTCAGTATTATTGTGTTTTCCGTTACTTGGCTTTAAATATTCTAATAATGGAGTAACATCTTCGACTTCTTCATCAGATATTGAGGTCAGCTCAACTTCAACTACGTCATTAGAATCTTCAACAGTTGTCTCAACAGAAACAACTTTCTCTTCATCAGACGTGAATGATAAATCGACAATAAATCAAACAAATGATGAAGAAACAGAAAATCAGATTAAGCAAGAAGCACCGATTGCTGAAAAATTTTATGTTTCGATTATTGACAAGAATTACCAGTTACTAGAGGAGCCAAATGGTGAAGTTTTACAGGATAATGGGGAAAACTATCAGAGAACATTTGCTGCACAAGAAATCGATGATAATGGGACGAAGTTGTATTTGTTGTTTTCACCGGAGAAACAAGTCGGGTACATTCAGCCAAACAGTACTGAACAGGTAATAGGTCAAGAAGGGAAATTGTTTTCTGAAACGGATGTTTACGGAAGCATAAACTCAGCAGACGTTACATTGTTTAATTCTAATTTTCAAGCAAATGGGACGACCAGCGCTTTGAAGGACCATACTTATAAAATCGATGGATTTTATAACCATTTTGATGGAAAACAATACTACTTATTAAAAGATGTGACAGATAAGTTCGTTGGTATTGTTGAATCAATCGCTGTTGAAAAAACAAAAGATCAAGCTGGACAAAAACATTCTGTAAATGACTATTATTCTGTAGTGAAAAATAATCAAAAGGTTTGGAAAAATTTTGATTTCGAAGAACTAGGTACTTCGGAAATGTTTGTAGATCAAACATTTAATGTTAAGGAATGGTACTATCATTTTAATGGCACGAAGTATTTTGTACTTTATGATAATTCTGCCAATTTTAAAGGAATCGTTGAAGAAGGAACGATCCAAAGAGCCAGTAGTCCAGGTGGAATCTGGAAAACAGCTAGTCAATACGTGACAATCACCAAAAATAATTGGACAATCTGGAAAGATTTCAATTTTAAAAATGGTAGTTCAACGAATAATTTATATCAAAGGACATACCGTGTAACAGGCTGGTATCGTCATATTAATGGCACAAAATATTTATCTGTTTATGATAATAAAGGAATTTGGCAGGGCTATCTAAATGAAGATGGCGCCCAAGTTGTAGATACCCCTGGTGGACAATGGCATTCTACCAATCAATATGTGACAGTCACCAAAAATAATTGGACAATCTGGAAAGATTTCAATTTTAAAAATGGTAGTTCAACGAAAAATATGTATCAAAAAACGTACCGAGTAACGGGTTGGTATCGCCATTATAACGGGTCAAAATATTTATCTGTTTATGATAATAAAGGAAATTGGCAAGGCTATCTAAATGAAGGTGGCGCCCAAGTTGTAAATAATCCTGGCGGACAATGGCATTCTACCAATCAATATGTGACAGTCACCAAAAATAATTGGACAATCTGGAAAGATTTTAATTTTAAAAATGGTAGTTCAACGAAAAATATGTATCAAAAAACGTACCGAGTAACAGGTTGGTATCGCCATTATAACGGGTCAAAATATTTATCTGTTTATGATAATAAAGGAAATTGGCAAGGCTATTTAAATGAAGGTGGCGCCCAAGTTGTAAATAATCCTGGTGGACAATGGCATTCTACCAATCAATATGTGACAATCACCAAAAATAATTGGACAATTTGGAAAGATTTCAATTTTAAAAATGGTAGTTCAACGAAAAATATGTATCAAAAAACATATCGAGTAACGGGTTGGTATCGCCATTATAACGGGTCAAAATATTTATCTGTTTATGATAATAATGGAAACTGGCAAGGCTATTTAAATGAAGGTGGAGCGGCTAAAGCCGCAGGTGCTCAGGGAACAGGATTTTCTATAAATAAATCAGTCCTTGTAATTAAGAGTGGTTATTCAATTTGGAACAACTTTGGTTGGAAAGAAAAAGCTCGAACGAATTCTCTGATTAATAAGACCTACCAAATCAAATGGTATTACAAACATATGAATGGTTCTACGTACTATTCGTTGTATGATAGCTCGAACGGAAACTGGTTTGGCTATGTGAATAGTGGAGCTGTACGCGAGAGACGAGGAACCGCTCATTATCTGGGAACATCACGTCAACGTGTAATGAATGAATTGTATGCACATCAAAATGATCGTTTCTACCTTAGCACACCATATCGTGGGTTATCATCAAGCAATCCTGAACCTTTTTTAAGTCCTTATGGAGCACCTAATGCTTATGGACCGGGAATGAACTGTACGGGATTTGTAGCGTATGTGATGCGAAGAAGCGGCGGAAATCTAAATCGTATTTCCGGAATCACACAAGGGTGGGGCAGCTATGCAAATGCATACAATTGGCGCGATGCACTAATGCGCAACACAGAATACTACACCTTCAATTCAATTGACGCTTTATTAAAAAGTGGCAAGGCTCAGAAAGGTGATATCATTTATTTTGATCCTGTATGGACAGATATAAATTATGATTGTCATATTGGAATCTTTTGGGGGAATCGTTCAAATGAAAATAGAATATGGCATCAGGTATTAGCAGGCAATATGCAATCCCATATTTTTTCTGGAACTCGTTTTTCAAAAATTTATTTATTCCCACAAGATTAAAATGCAAGAATATAAAAACAGATTATAAATTTTTTGTTTAAAAATGCTAAAGTAGTTTGTATACTTATAAAAACAAAAAGCAGTCAAATCAATTGATTTGACTGCTTTTTATTCTTTTATTTTTTAATACATTTCTTAGGAATACTACTCTTTTTTTTGGGGGTATGGTAAGATGTGTAATGGATTATTTCGTGGATTAGGAGTGTTTATATGAATAAAAGTGGCGAATGGGGTGCCGCGCGTAGAGTATTTATTATTTTGATGGACGTGATTGTTTACAATTTTTCCATCTATTTTAGTTTCTGGCTAAAATTTGATGGAGCTATTCCAATAAGAAACTTTGAGACGTTCGAAAGTTCTGCAATCTTTATTTCACTATTTTTTATTGTCTTAAATGTTTTACTGGGGACCTATGTTTTTTATAATCGAATCGTCAGTGACATCGTCTTTGTGACTGTTATTGGACAATTTTTGATGTCATTGGGCATCATGATTATTACGTTCGCCGGTCGGTGGTTTGCTTTTCCAAGAATGGTTATTTTACTTTCGTTTCTATTGGGTACGATCTTATTGATCATCTATCGTACGATCATTTATAAAGCGTACATAAGATTAGGTGCCGATAAAAACGTGACAATTCTTGGCTTTGAAAAAAATGTGGCACCAGCGATCCAAAATTTTAGTTCGCAAAAAAATAATAAACACAAAGTACAATCCGTAGTGCTAAATCATTTCTATGACAACTTGTTGGAAATTATTGATGAGGTAGATATTGTTTATTTAGCATCAGAAATTGATGAAGCTGAAAAGATCAAGATCTATCAATTGGTGACTAAAAAAGAAAAAAAATTATTTTTAAATACGACATTTGAAAATTTAGTAACAATCAATCCTAATATCATGAATTTTGAAGATGAAAGTATCATTGAGTCGTCTGGGTTTAGAATTCTATCAGAAAATGCAATGTTCAAGCGCCTTTTTGACATTGTTGTTTCATTGATTTTATTGGTGATTGCGTCACCATTTATGTTGATTACGGCGATCTTGGTCAAAGTAACATCCCCCGGGCCTGTCATCTATAAACAAATAAGAATCACACAAAATCAAAAAAAATTCCCGATTTATAAATTCCGCTCGATGAGTGCAACGGCTGAGTCTAAATCAGGGCCCGTTTTAGCTAAAAGTAGTGATGCACGTGTGACACCAGTCGGAAAGTTTATTCGAGCTGTCCGGTTTGATGAATTGCCTCAATTGATCAACGTACTCAAAGGCGATATGTCAATCGTAGGGCCACGACCTGAACGGCCTTTTTTCGTGGAGCAGTTTAATGCGGAAAATCCCTATTATTACTTGCGGCATAATGTTCGTGCCGGAATCACTGGATACGCTCAAGTTTATGGTAAATACGCATCTGATTACAGTAGTAAATTAAAATTTGACTTGTTGTACATCAAAAAATATTCACTTATGCTTGATTTAAAAATCTTACTACAAACCATTAAGATTTTATTTGATAAAGTCTCGTCACAAGGGTTAGAAGAAGATGAACTATGTACATCATTAGACAAAATAGATTTTCCAAAAGAGAAGATTCTTCAATAGAAGGAGTGTCCATTTTTGAATAAAGTAGATGTTAGTATATTAATGTCCGTATATATCAAAGAAAAACCTGACTATTTCAAAGTATCTTTAAACAGTGCCCTTGATCAAACGATTTCCGTGAAGGAGATTGTTCTAGTTTTAGACGGACCAATCACTCCTGAATTACAATCTGTCATTAGTGAATTTCAAGAGAGAACACCAAATTTAATCAAACTGATTCCACTAAAGGAAAATGTAGGGTTAGGTAAAGCATTGGCTGTAGGTGTTGAAGCATGCAGCTACGACCTGATTGCTCGGATGGATACTGATGATATTATGCTACCTACACGTATTGAAAAGCAGTTTGCTGAATTTAATATGGATCCTAAATTAGCAATTGTAGGATCTAATATTGATGAATTTTATGAGTCTCCTGAGAAAATAGTTGGTCGCAGAATTGTTCCAAAAACAAATAATGAGATATGCGATTTTTCAAAAAAAAGAAATCCATTTAATCATATGACTGTTATGTTTCGAAAAAAAGCTATTCTTTCTGTCGGTAACTATCAACCAATGATGGGCTTTGAAGATTACTATCTTTGGGTAAGGCTGTTAAAAGCTGGTTATAAAGGGAAAAATATTCAAGAATCATTAGTTTTTGCCAGAACAGGCGAAGATATGTATGCTCGTCGAGGTGGAAAGAAATACTTTATAAATGGGTTGAGAGGACGCAAAGCAATTTATCATGCTGGTTTAGGATCTTTTTCAGATTATTTGATTTCATGTTCAGCACATGTTGTTGTGAGTCTCTTACCTAATAGTTTACGCGGAAAACTTTATGAGAAGAAATTGAGAAACTAAATCTCAAGAAAGAGAAGTCTGATGTATAGTAATAATGAAAAATTGAAGAAAATTCAACAAACAGTACTACAAATGTCTCAAATTATTTATGATTTTTGCAAAGAGAACGATTTATTATGCTACTTCTGTGGAGGCGGTGTGATAGGAGCTGTTCGAGAAGGTGGATTTGTACCCTGGGATGATGATTTAGATTTCTTTATGCCTAGAAAAGATTATGAACGATTTTATCAACTTTGGAAAAGTAGTTCCTTGAATGAACGTTACCCAATATTAAGAGTGGCAGAAGACTATGTTGATCATAATTTATTTACGACAATCCGTGACAATGAGACGACATTTATTAAAACGTATCAAGTTGATTTAGATATTCCGCATGGTATTGCAATAGACATTTTCCCTTTAGATGTAGCTCCAGAGTCTGCATTTAAACAAAAAATTCAAAAAATTTGGGCTTTGATTTATTCTCTTTACTGCAATCAAATCGTCCCAAAAAATCATGGTGGTATGATTGCCGCTGGGAGTAGGGTTTTATTAAAAGTTATCCCAGGTTCTAAAGCTCGCTATCGCATTTGGAAATACGCAGAGAAGCAAATGACAAAATACAACAAAGTTTCAACACTGTTTGTTACAGAACTTTGTGTTGGACCAAGATATATGGGGAATATTTATCATGCGGAAGATTTTTCTTCTAGTATAGAAAAGTCCTTTGAAGGAAAAATGATGCCCATTCCAATAGGCTACGATAGATATTTAAAAAAAACATTTGGAAATTATATGGAGAGACCACCTAAAGATAAGCAGGAATCTATTCATGATGCAGTATATATTGATCCAGATAATTCATATAAAAAATACAAAGGTATCTACTATTTAACCAATAAGGAGGATAAATAAGTGATTACAGCATTGATTATCGCCGGCGGTGTCGGAAAAAGAATGGGCCAAGACATTCCTAAACAATTTATTACAATTGAAGGAAAACCAATTATTATTTACACATTGGAGTCATTTGAACATCATCCTTTAGTCGATCGAGTTTTAGTCGTATGTAAATCTGGCTGGGAAGATACTTTATGGGGATATATTAGAGAGTATGACTTGAAAAAAGTCCAATGGATTATTCCGGGTGGATCAAAGGGACAAGAATCAATTAATAACGGAGTTCAGTTTCTTAAAGAATATTCGGATGAAGATGACACGATTATCATTCATGATGGTATCCGACCATTAGTGGACGAGATTGTTCTTTCAGACGTAATCGTTAAATGTCAAGAACATGGAAATGGTGTAACGTCACTGCCGTATAATGAACAAATTTTTTTGAAGGATACAGAAGAAACAACTAAACAATATATTGATCGCAATACGTTGCGTCGAGTTTCTACACCGCAGGCTTATCAGTTTGGAAAATTAAGCTGGGCATATGATAAGGCGATTAAAGAAGATATTGGAATGACGGATTCTTCCTATACGAATACAATGATGGTCGAGCTTGGAGAGACATTATATTTTGCAGCTGGCTCTGACAAAAATATCAAATTGACAACACAAGATGATTTAGAACTTTTTAAAGCGTACTTAAAGATGAAGGATTAGAGGTGAGATTGTGTTACTAGAAAATGAAATATATCGTGCTGAATTGGATAAAATCAATCAGGCAAACAATAATTGGAAAAAGATTGATCATCATTCATTCTTAATTATTGGGGCAACTGGAATGATTGGTTCGTATATGATTGATGTATTAATGAGGAGAAATGAAAAAAATCAGTCTAACATTCATATTTATGCAATGGGAAGAAGTATTGATCGTTTGAAAAAGCGTTTTTCAATGTATGAAGAATCAACTTTTTTCCATATGGTTGAAGCAGATGTTACCCAACCATTTATGTTGGATAAAGAAGTAGATTATATTTTTCATGGAGCTAGTAATACACATCCTAGGGCATACACTACTGATCCAATTGGAACAATCATGACTAATTTAATGGGAACCCAACAAGTCTTGGAGTTTGCAGTTAAGAAAAAAGCACAACGTGTAGCGTTTTTATCAACCGTAGAAATCTATGGTGAAAATCGTGGCGATGTCGAAAAATTTACTGAGGACTATTGCGGGTATATTGACTGTAACACATTAAGAGCAGGCTATCCTGAAGGAAAACGTGCTGGTGAGAGTCTTTGTCAAGCTTATATCGCTAAACATGATTTAGATATTATTATCCCAAGAGTTTGCCGTACATTTGGCCCAACAATGTTGTTGAATGATTCAAAAGCTTCTTCCCAATTTATTTTAAATGCTGTGAACAATGAAGATATCGTTTTGAAGAGTGAAGGAAATCAATATTTTTCTTATGCTTATGTCGGTGATGTCGTGTATGCTTTATTGTATCTCTTAGGGAATGGCGAAAATGGTGAAGCATATAATATAGCCGTACCTGAATTTGACTTGCATTTGAAAGATTTAGCACATGGATTAGCAGCATTAAATCAAAAGGAAGTCATTTTTGACTTGCCTGATGAAGAAGAAAGACGAGGTTTTTCAACTGCTAGTCAAGCAATCTTAGCTTCAGATAAAATCGATTCTATTGGTTGGAGACCATTATTTGGATTAAATGAAGCATTGAAGAATACAGTAGAATTAATCAGAAATGAGCGAATTTAATGTGTGAGATAAGTATTATTGTTCCAGTTTACAATGTGGAGAAGTATTTAAAGAAATGTGTGGACTCAATTTTGAATCAAACATTCAAAGATTTCGAATTGATTTTAGTTGACGATGGTTCTCCGGATAGTTCAGGAGCTATCTGTGATCAATATGCTGAAAAAGATTCCCGTGTGAAAGTGATCCATAAAAAAAACGGTGGACTGAGTGATGCGAGAAATGCTGGAATTGAAGTTGCTAAAGGAAAATATTTAGGTTTTATTGACAGTGATGATTATATCGCTGAAGATATGTATGAGCTTTTGCATAATAACATCGTTAGAGAAAACGCTGATTTATCTATTTGTGGGATATATGATGTATATCAAGAGAGACAAGCTATTAAAAAAGAACGGATTAAAAGAACAGTTACTTCACTCGAAGCGATGGTATTAATCTTTGAAGGAAATAATATTTCTGTTCATGCCGTTAATAAATTATATAAACGTAAAGTATTTAGTGGCATTAGATACCCTATGGGAAAATATCATGAGGACTCTTTTATTATTGTTGAGATACTAGATAAATGTAAAACTGTGGTGATTGATTCAATCCAAAAATATTATTACGTCCATCGTGCAGAGAGTATTAATACTGAAAAATTTTCTAATAGACAATTTGATTTTATTGAGGCTTGGGAATTAAATGAGAACAAAGTTTTAGGAAGAAGTCGTAAATTAGATATTGCAGCACACCAACGTGTTTGTTTTGCGAATTTTTTAGTTTTAGATAAAATTATTAAAAATAACGTAAGTGATGAAGTAACAGAGACAAAAAAAATTATTTCATATTTAAGACGTAATTATTTTTTTATTTTGAAAAATCATGTGTTTACTACAAAGAGAAAGATATCTATGACTTTACTTATGTTTAGTTTACATCTTTATAAAATTCTTTCTAGAATTCAAAATAAATAAAGGAATTAAAAAAGATAGATTGAGGTTCTTATGCAAAAATCAAGATTATATTATTCAATGATGAATTCATCAATTTCAACTATTGTTTTCTTTTTAAAGTTGGTAATGCAATTCGTTGTTCGAACATATTTTATTAGAGTTTTAGGTGTTACTTATCTAGGGATAAATGGCTTGTTTTCCAATGTCTTGAGTTTATTATCTTTAGCAGAACTGGGTGTGGGCACATCTATTGTATATTCGATGTACAAACCAATTGCAAATAATGATCAAAATGAAATTCAAGCGCTAATGATTTTGTATAAAAAAGCCTATCATTATATAGGTATGGCAGTAGCAGTCATTGGATTGGCGTTAGTTCCTTTTTTACACTTCTTTTCAAGTGATTTAAGTTCGAAAGAAGGGTTTATTTGGTACTATCTATTGTTTCTTAGTAATTCTGTATTAAGTTATTTTTTTACATATAAAAGATCACTTTTAATTGCAAATCAAAGATCATATTTAGTTAATATTAACGATTTTATTTTTCTTTTTATTAGTAATATCTTTCAGATTTTCCTGTTAGTACACTATAAAAATTTTACATTGTATTTGATTATCCAGTTAATTTTTACTTTACTTGGAAATTTTTCAATTTCATATAAAGTTGATAAAGACTATCACTTCTTGAAGAAATCAGAACCTAAAAAATTAGGTAAGGAAAAAATAAAAGAAATTAAGAAAAATGTTGTTGGAAATATGAGTTCTAAAATTGGTGGAGTAATTGTTATGGGAACTGACAGTATTCTCATTTCAAGTTTCGTAGGACTTGCGGCTGTAGGTTATTACTCTAACTACACTATGATTATTAATAATGTTCAGAATTTATGTAAGCAAGTTACAAATTCGATAACTGCAAGTATTGGGAATTATATTGTTACAGCAAATAAAAAACAGGCATTAGAATTGTTTAAACGACATCTATTTGTAAATTATACAATGATATATTTTGCGACATTAATTCTTATCTCAGTATTAAATTCATTTATTATGTGGTGGATTGGAAAAGAATATATACTTCCTTCATTAACTGTAACGCTAATTATTATAAACTTAGTTATTCAAATGTTTAGAAATACAAACTTTGTATTTATTGATTCTTTCGGTCTATATTGGGTACAAAGATGGAAATCGATTATTGAGGCTATTATAAATTTAATTGTGTCATTAATTCTTTTATCAGTTTTTAAATTAGAAATAAACGGTGTTTTAATAGGAACTATTGCATCTTCTTTGGGTTATGTAATGTGGGTAGAAGCATATTATATATTCAAATATGGATTACAGGAGAAGCTGATTATCTATATAATACAAGTTATTAAATATGTTATCTTTTTAGGTGTATCTGTAAGTATTGTTTTCTTTGCTCAAGCATTTTTTAATTTCAATGGTTTGATAGGTATTATCTTTAAAACAATACTTGCCTGTACTATAGGTTTAGTCTTGTATGTGATAGTTTTTTATAGGTCTCAAGAATTTATTTATATTAAAAATTTGTTACTAAGAATAATAAAGAGGTAAAAACTATGAGAATTTGTATTGTTGGACCGTCTTTTGGCTATGGTGGTGCGAATATAATTGCTGCTACTATTGGAAAAGAGTTAGCAAAAAAAAATGAAATCTATTACTACTCGTACAAATTTAAAGATAATTATTCTGATTTACCAGAAAGTAATTTATTTTTTAGTTCGAAAAAAGAAAACAAATTATTAGGTAAACTGGGTAAAGGACTTGAGATGGTAGTAAAAAGAGAGTTTACTCCTTCTAAATATAAAAAAAATGAGATAAATGACTTATTTAATATTATTAATCAAAAAAAAATTGATATCGTTATTCTTAATTCTTTTATTGCTGTTACAATTTTTGCTGAAAAAATTAAAAAAAATTTTCCTAATGTTATTCTTATTGCTTGGATGCATGAAGCAGTAGAACATAGTTTTGGATCGTTAACTAAAAACTACCCAACTGCATTTAGAAAAGCGTTGGAAGTAGTAAATCAAATTGTTTGTCTCACTAAAAAAGATCTCGAAGTGTTTAAAAAGTATAATAATAATTCAATAATTATCTATAATCCATTACAATTTATATCACCTCAAAAATCAAACTTGGAAGATCCAGTCATTTCTTTTACAACTAGATTAGATATTAATATTAAAGGATTGGATTATCTCATGAAGATAGCTAAAAATATTCCTGATGATTGGACCATTAGAGTTGCGGCAAATGGTCGACAAGATCAAATTAATAAATTTAATAAACTAATAGAAGATAATAAGGTTAATGAAAAGATTAATTATGTTGGTGCTTTACAGGGAGAGCAGCTCATAAAACATTATCTTGAGAGCTCAATTTTTATTTCCACATCAAGAATTGAATCGTTTCAATTAGTTCTTATTGAGGCAATGGAATGTGGATTACCTATTATTAGTTTTAGTCATAGTGGTGGAAGAGAAGTTTTGGAATATGGCAAATTTGGAATATTGATTAAAAATTATGATGTTTCAGCCATGGCTATAGAAATAAATAGGTTAATTGATAATAAAAATAAAAGAATTGACTTACAAAAGAAGTCAATCGAGAGATCGAAAGATTTTCAGCTAAAAAAAATAGTAGATGAATGGATTGTATTATTAGAAAAATGGATGTGATAGTATGTTGAAACTTGAAAAAATGAAAGAATATTATCTGATTAGCTTATTTATAATGTTACTATTAAGATCAATTAATGCATATAGTTTGTTACCATCTAAATATGACAGTATTATTTTCGCAGTTCTTGGTCTGCTTGGGGGAGTATTTCTACTTCAAGAACTCTTTATCATTACTAAAAAACGACAGTTAATCAGTTTTGATAGTATTCTTTTAGTATTTTTATTTTTTTTAGGAGTGTCTATTTTAGTAAATCATGATAACTATTTAGAGAGCAACATAAAACTATTTGTATGGACATCATTATATTTAATTGGGATATACAAATTTTCTGAAAGAAATTATGAAAAAATTCAATTTATAGATTTAATAAATAAAATACTTATTTTTTCTTTTTTTATTATGTCTGTAGTTTCTTTCCTTATGTATTTACTAAAATTTAGCTATATCTATGTTTATGGCTCAGGACCACGAGAACATATAAGAATTGGATTTTTAGAATCTCGTCTTTTTGGAGTATTTGGTGATCCAAATTACGGAGCCACAATGGCTCTGATTGTATTAATCCTATCATTTTTCTATTTAATTATTGATCAAACAAAGAAGAGTCTACCAATCAGGGTATTCTTTGTTTTTAATATAATTATTCAATTTTTTATAATTATATTATCAGGATCTAGAAGTGCACTTTCAATTAGTTTTGTTGTTGTGGCTTGGATAACATTTACTTATTCTTTTTTATTAATCAGTAAAAAACATATCAGAAACATTGTTTTCAAAATAATCCTATCATTAACTATTTCTTTGTTAATGATTGCTTTTTATTATGGATTACAAGCTGGAACAAAAGATTTTTTGAAAGTATTACCTGAACATATCAACTATGAACTGAAAGTTACGAATGACAGTAATAGTACTAAAGAAAAGAAAAACTTGAAATTTAATCGTGAATCAAATAAACAATCGGAAATTTCATTGACCAGAAAAGATGTTGCTGAAAATGAAGATATTTCAAACATGCGTTTTTCTATATGGAAGAGTGCAATCGAAATTTTTAAATCGACTCCATGGATAGGGACTTCCCCTAGAAATATTATTGTTTATGCAAATAAAAATATACCTACTACTTTTATAGCACAGAAAGCAATTGTTGTTCATAATGCATATATAAATGTCTTAGTTTCAACTGGAATTTTAGGATTTTTACCGTTTATTATTTTTTTAATCGTTAATGGTCTATCTGTACTCATTTTTTTCTTTAAAAACAAAGAAAAGTTACCGAACTATTTTAATTCATATTTGTCAATTTTACTTGTTTTAGTTTTGTCTGGATTGTTCAATAATGAATTGGTTTTGGTAAATACTGTCGGCACATTCATTTTTTGGTTGTATTTAGGAAACTTAAATGGATACATGAAGGGAATGCATTTATTAGATGGAAAATCAAAGAATGAATCTTGATGAGATAAAACAAACAGCATTGAATATGCTAATTTATGTGGATGATATTTGTCAAAAAAATAATTTGAGATATTCTATTTATTATGGTACCTTATTGGGTGCTGTTCGCCATGGAGGATTTATTCCATGGGATGATGATATTGATATTGTTCTTCCAAGACCAGACTATGAAAAATTATTACAAATCTTAGAAAAAGATTTAAACTATCGATTAGCTAGTTCAATGAATAGATCTCCTTATCGTTATACATTTTCTAAACTTTTTGATCCAAAAACTAAACTTATTTCCAAACAAATTTTTGATTATGAAGGAAAAGATGCAGGTGTATTTATTGACATATTCCCTTTAGATGGTGTGCCTAATGAAAAAAAAACTCAAAAGAATTTTGCTATTGAAATGGACTCTTATAAAGTCGGATTTATGAATACTTTAGGTTTGATGTATGCTAGATCTTATTCTTATTTCAGAAGTTTTATAAAAATAATCTTGAAATTCCCATTTTATCTTAATCTCATAAGGCAAGGAGATTATCTCTACTGGAGAGAACTCTATGAAAAAAACTCTTTAAGATATCCCTTTGATCAGAGTAAATTTTGTGGACATCTTGAGTATATAAAATATGATAAAGCAATTTATCCGACTGATTGGTTTTCTAAGGACAATTTTGAGAGGATAAATTTTGAAGGCCACAAAATAAGTGCTATCAAAAATACAGATTTATTTTTAACAAAGTATTATGGTGATTATATGACTTTACCGCCTAAAGAGGAACAGGTATCAAATCACTTATATGATTTCTATTGGAAATAAATAATTAAGAGGAGAGCTCATATGAAAAAAATTATAACATATGGAACTTTTGACTTGTTACATTACGGACATATCAATTTGTTAAGAAGAGCTAAAGAACAAGGAGACTACCTTATTGTTGCTTTATCAACTGATGAATTTAATTGGAATCAAAAACAAAAAAAATGTTATTTTGAATATGATAAAAGGAAACAATTATTGGAAGCAATTCGCTATGTTGATCTTGTAATTCCGGAAAATAGTTGGGAACAAAAAATAAGTGATGTTCAGGAATTTAAGATTGATAAATTCATTATGGGAGATGATTGGGCAGGCAAGTTTGATTTTATTGAAAATGAGACAGATGCTGAAGTGATTTATCTTCCTCGCACCCCAGAAATTTCTACGACACAAATCAAAAAGGATTTGGAGGCTAAGAAAAAATGAATACCTATTTAATCACTGGCGGAGCTGGCTTCATCGGTTCTACTTTAGCGAATCATGTATCTAAAGAAAATTTTGTAATCGTAATTGATGATTTATCTATGGGTAAAGAAGAGAACTTGGTTAAAAATTCGAACTTACGATTTATCAAAGGTTCGGTCACAGATAGCGAATTAATGGACGAGATTCTTTCAAAAAATACTTTTGATTATATCTTTCATTTTGCTGCGGTCGCTAGTGTTGCTGACTCAGTTGAACGCCCGGTTGATACGCATCAGGTTAATTTTGAGAGTGTTTTAATGCTGTTAGAATTAGTTAGAAAATATCAAAAAAATTTGAAACGATTAATTTTTAGTTCTTCTGCGGCGGTGTACGGAGATGAACCGACGTTACCTAAAAAAGAAGAATCGGCGATTTGTCCGCTGACACCATATGCGATTGATAAATTTGCTGCTGAGCAGTATGTCTTAGCGTACAATCATCTTTATGGAATCAATACAAGTGCGGTTCGTTTCTTCAATGTCTATGGGCCAAACCAAAATCCAGAATCGCCTTATAGTGGAGTGATTTCTATTTTAGTGGATCGCTATAAAAAAGTTCAAACGGGTGAGGACACTCAATTTACTTTATTTGGTGACGGTTCTCAATCTAGAGATTTTGTTTTCATTGAAGATGTTATTCAAGCTCTATTACTTATTGCAGACAAAAAAGAATCTCTGGGAAAACAATTTAATGTCGGTACCGGAAATGCTATTACTCTTAATGAGTTGATCGCCGTGATTGATAAATCATTGGGAATCAAATTACCTATTGCGTACCAACCTGAAAGAGACGGAGATATCAAAGAGTCCGTTTCTGATATTACTCGCCTCAAAAATCTAGGTTTTATTCCTAGTTTTACTATCGATGAAGGTATTAAGAAATATCTGGTTTCTGAGAAATTACTAAATTGATTTTATAACGTTAACTGTAGAATTAAGCTAAACAAATAGAAAAAATTTAGAGTACACTCAAAATGGTTCTGATCAATAATAAGGTTGGACACTGGATATAATTATTAGTCAAGTAGAGTACAAAAATCCTAGAAATTCATAGAAATATCAAACACTAGTGGAAGTATTTTTGAGTTACACGGATGGAGATGCTTTGTACAACTTCTTTTGACAATTGAGAGTAAAATATTTTTAAAAATATAAGAGTGTTATTCAGTATTTAAGATAAGGTTGGTAAAGAATTTGACAAAATATTTTAATAATAAATTTTTAACAGAAGTTTTTTTCTTTTTTTTGGCGATTATAACTTGCTTTTTCTTTTATCAAATGGGTTTAATAAGAAGTGTTATTTTGTCTTTGCTTCTCACGGCAGTTTATACGCTTTTCAAAAAAAAAAATACGAATAATACAGTTTTAATTGCGTCGATTCTAATTTCTTTTTTTTGGAGTATGAGCACTAATACTCAAAGTTTAAACTTTACACCAAGTTTTATCATTGGTCTGTGTCTATGCGTTTTAATGTACACCATTCTATTTACAAATTTTATTTCATTTTGTTTAGTAGCTAAGTTACAAATATCTTCTCTAAGGACAATTCACATTTTTTGTGGAACAAGTTTTTTAATGATTTTTGGTGTGTGGTTCTATTATTGGTTATCTTTTTATCCAGGACTTTTGACAAATGATTCCTACAACCAGTGGGCTCAAGCTAATGGATTCCAGTTGTATTCAGAATGGCATCCACTTGTGCATACATTTTTGATAAAATTCACTACCTTCATTAACCATTCACCGTCTGTGTTTTTATTTATACAGATATTTTTTGGTGCTTTAACGGTGGTTTATATTTTAGGTAAACTTTTGAAAAATGGTGCGCCAATTTTTTTGTGTAGTATTATTAGTTTGCTATATGCTCTTTACCCTATTAACGGAATATTAATGGTATCTTTATGGAAAGATATACCTTATTCAATATTGTTATTACTACTTTTTTATATGATTAGTGAAATAGTTTTCAATACAGCTTCTGCTGAAAAAAGAACATTTAACATTTTCTCTTTTACTATTGTGTCAATATTAACAGCTTTGTTTAGAAAGAATGGGTTATTAGTAGTAATAATTTCGTTAATTATTCTAATGATATACGTAAAAAAGAAAAGATTTCTTATCTCAATAGTAATTTTCTTTTTTTCAATTTTTTCCTTTAATTTTTTTACAAGTAAAATTTTACATGCAGAAAAGTCTCCCACTTATGAAGCCTTATCTATACCTATGCAACAAGTATCAGCAACGTATAAAATGGGAGGAAAGATACCACCGAAGGAACAAGCTTATTTTAGCAGAATTCTTCCTGAAAAATTATGGAGAGAGAACTATAACGATAAGACTGTTGATTTTATAAAATATAATGCAAATTTTAACGGTGATATTATTGAGAATCAACCTAAAGTTTTTCTTCTACACTGGTCCAAATTATTAAAATATAACCCTAAAATTTTTATAAAATCTTTTTTGAATCAAACAGCTAGTATTTGGAGATTTTACACACCAAATGGTTACAAAATTAATATACATGGTGGACTAGAAATAACAGGAACTCGTGAAAATTATTATGATGATGAAAAAATAGCTCCTTTAGATACTGAGAAGAAATTAATATCAAATTATGAAACTTATAAAGCTAGGGCTAAAAGAAATAATATAAAACCAATGAGATATAAAGATTTCAAAAACAAGGTTTTAAGAGCATACAAACCACTTAAGAATGATACTAAGTCGAGATTTGGACAGAAAGTACTCAGTGAAATCTATCATATTGTAAATGACAAATTACAGAAATATATCGTCAGAGGTGCTTTAGCTGTTCTTATTTTGTTAGTTGCAACTACAATCAGTATAATAAAATACGGTGTTTTAAAATCCACATTAATTTTTATGGTTCCTTATTTGAATCTTTTTTCTTTAATTATTTCAGCACCAGCTACAGATTTCAGATATATTTATAGCCTTGTTTTTTCTATTATCCCTATATTATTAACTGTTATATATCCACCGATTCAAGAAGAAAACGTGGATAAGTTTTGATTAATTGTAAGAGCAACTAAACAAAAATTTCAATCTCCCTCATAATTTTTCTCAGAAATATGTGGCCATGCCACATTACTCTATCGATAAATTTCGTTATTTGCTTTTTTGATTTGACTGTAAAAAATGTGGTAGAAATGATATAGAACATAAAAAAATCGAAGCGTATTCGACTTTCTTATGTTATTATTACAAATAGTTGTGTAGTTAGGAGAGTAAACATGAATGATGAAAGAATAGTAATCCTTATCCCTTGTTACAACGAAGCGCTTACTATAAAAAAAGTAATTAATGATTTTCAAAGGGAATTACCTGAAGCGGATATCTATGTCTATGATAATAATTCAACAGATGATACTTATGAGATTGCGCAAAATGAAGGGGCAATCGTTAAGAAGGAACCTCGGCAAGGAAAAGGAAATGTTATCCGCCAGATGTTTTTTGATATTGAAGCGGATTATTATTTAATGGCAGATGGGGACGACACCTATCCTGCAGAAAATTGTCATGAATTACTTGCGGCTTTGAGAGAAGGAAAAGCAGATATGGTGATTGGTGATCGTTTATCAAATGGAACGTATTTTAATGAGAATAAGCGGGCCTTTCATGATTTTGGGAACAACTTGGTCAAAAATTCAATCAATCGTTTGTATCAAGCAAATATTAAAGATGTAATGACGGGTTATCGGGGATTTAATCGAGTTTTTGTAAAAAGCTTTCCAGTGATGAGTTCGGGATTTCAAATTGAAACAGAATTTACGATTCATGCACTGGATAAACGCTTTAAACTAGTTGAGATTCCAATTGATTATCGGGATCGACCTGAAGGGAGCGAATCTAAATTAGATACTTTTTCAGATGGATTAAAAGTTCTAATAACGATTTTCAAGATGTGTAAAGACTATAAACCATTATTTTTTTTCACAGTGTGGTTTTTATTATTTTTCGTTTTAGGCTTAGTTGTAGGTTTGCCAGTTGTGATAGAGTTTTTAAAATTTGGTCATATAAATAAAATACCATCAGCAATTTTGGCGACAGGTTTAATGACATTTTCAATGCTATTACTTGTTACAGGATTAACTTTAGATACTGTAGTGAGAGCGGATAAAAAAATGTATGAATTAAACTTGTACAAGCTGTATGAAGTGAAAAATGAAAAATAATTTTTTTAAATCGGATAGTCGATTTCTACTATTATCAATATTTACGGTTTCTGTATTTCCGTATAATTATCCTTTGACAGAAGCATCATCAATTATACAGAATTCTTTATGGATTTTTTTAATAGCCCCAATTTATTATTTTTATAAATTTTCTTTTTCCGGTGTTAGTAGAAAAAAACTTAAGTATTGTGGATCTTTAGCACTTCTTTTTTCACTAATTTTAAAGGTAGGACGAGAACTCATACTATACTCTAAGTTATCATATTCGATTTCTAGCATTCTTAAAAATTTGATCGTAGTTTTAGGTATCAGCATTTTAATTTGTTCTGTGTTAATTTTTTTATTGAATTTAAGTACCTTTGATAAAATAAAGAATAGCACTAATAAAGTTCATGGATTTCGATTTTTTTTCTTTTTCTTTTTAATTGTTTGGATGCCAATGTTATTCATATTTTGGCCAGGAATATTTTCTTACGATGTTCCGATGCAAATGTCAGAGCTGGTTAATAATGATGTAAGTACCCACCATCCGATAATTCATACACTTTTGATAAATATAGTTATTGTAATTGGAAAAATATTTGGAAACTATAACCTAGGTGGGCTGATATATACTCTTATTCAAATGTTAATATGTATTGGGATTAATGCATATATTTGTAGTAGACTATCTCACTATAAATTGAGTAGAATCTTTTACTATTTACTAGTTGGGTATTATCTGTTCTTTCCGTTAAATATGATTTTTTCTATTGTAGCTACTAAGGATGTACTATTTTCCACATTCTTTTTTCTTTTGATATTTAAACTATGTGAGTACTATGTTTTTGAAAAGAACTTATTAAGTAGGAATAAAGCTATTGAACTCATCTTAATTATTGTTTTAGTCGGATTATTTCGAAATAATGCTATTTATGCACTTTTAGGAACTCTACCGTTTATCCTTTTTATGAAAAAAAGAAAGAAACGCAATAATTTGTTATTCGTTTTTATTCTAGGAATCTTTTTTACTCTTGTATCTAATCAAGCCTTTGTAGCAATTACTAGTGCGAGACCAGGAATGCAAGGGCAAATGTATAGTGTTCCTTTACAGCAGTTAGCTCGAAGCTATATCAATAACCCAGATTCTTTTTCCAAAAAGGAAAAGGAAGAATTGTTCTCTTATGTTCCAGAAGTTAATCTGAGAAATTATAATCCAAGAATCTCTGATTATGTAAAAGGTTCTTTTACTTTGAAGCACAAAGGGAATACAAGCATCAAATTTTTAAAATTATGGGCGAGGATAGGTCGAAAAAATAAAAGCAATTATTTAGATGCTTTTCTTATGCTTACGCAAGGTTATTGGGATCCGAATTTACAGTTTCCAGATAAATTCTATAAGCAACCTATAGTGGAATTGAAAACTTATAATACAGTATTGTCTAAGAGATTTTATGAAGATAGCAAATTACCAAATATAAGGAAAAAAATAATTGATAGATTCTATACAGAAAATAGTTATAAAAAAATACCTCTCTTTTCATTATTGTTTTCTTCAGGTTTTGTAATATGGATTCTTTTAGTTACTTGTTTGTATTCAATTTATAACGATTTAAGGGACTTCTATTTTATATTTGTTTTTCTTATTTTGTATTATGGTACTCTGCTATTAGGACCGGTAACATTAGTTAGATATGTATATCCATACATGTTAGTGTGGCCTATTCTAACAGTTTTCGTAATTATTAAGGCAAATGAAAAAAATATAATTTCCTTAACTAAATAAATTTTGCGTTTCACTCCTCTTTTATTTCATGTATAATGGTTAAAGTTATGACATGAAGTAAGGGGGAGTTGTTTTTTGTCTGAGGATCAAAACCAACACTCAGAAGAAGGGTCTTTTAAAGAGCAGATTATGCGTGCTTTAGAAGAAGGGAAAAAAAGTCGTGAAGTAGAAGCTGCTAAAAAAACTTCTACATACCGTGGAGCGTCCAAAGAAAAAAAGAAGATTAGCGATGACGACGACTTAGCTTCGTCTTATGAGCGTTTATTTGGTAATAGACAAAATAAGCAAGACACAACGGACTCTGAGCAAAAATCGAAATCAACTGAAAAAATAGAAGATGGATCGTTAAGTAAAGATGCCATAAAAAAAGAAGTTCCTAATAGCAGTCTCGAATCAGCTACTGACAAGTTACCTCCTAAAGAGATAGTCGTTGCTGAAAAAGAGACCGTAAGTAAAGATGAACAAGAGAGTGAACCTTCAAAAAAATTAGAAAAACGAGCGAACATTCGACGTTCAAAGGCTAAAGAACCTGTTGTTTCGGTAGAAGAAACAACAATCGCAGACAAAAATGAATCGCCGAATGAGACAAGTACTGAAGCAGAACCATCGATTTTTCATCGAATCAGCGAGAAATTTGATGAGCTTCGTCATATGGAAGAAGAATTTGAAGAGGATTTAAGTGAGGAGAGCAATTTGAAACGAGCAGAACGTCGCAAAGAGGATCGAGTCGTTCGTAAGATTGTCTACATCTTGACAATCGGGATTTTGATCATCGCCGGGATCTTAGCCATTTCAGGATATAATTATGTGAATGCTGGCTTGAAACCGTTAGATAGAAACGATAAAAAATTAGTACAAGTAGAAGTACCAAGCGGGTCATCCAATCGTCAAATCGGAGATATTTTAGAAGAAGAAGAAGTTATTCGTGATGGAATGGTCTTTAATTTCTATACAAAATTTAAAAATTTGACGAATTTTCAAGCGGGTTATTATCAGTTCTCGCCTAATATGACATTAGATCAGATCAGTAAGGAATTGCAACAAGGCGGCAGCGCAGAACCATTAGATGACGCATCGAAGTTAACGATTCCAGAAGGTTATGATGTGGATCAAATCGCCAGCTTGATAGCGAAGAAAACAGACTTTAAGAAAGAAGACTTCATTAAAGTAATGAAAGATGAAAAATTCTTTGATCAATTGAAGTCGCAGTATTCGGATCTGCTGACAGATGCTGGAAATGCTAAAGATGTTCGTTATCGTCTAGAGGGGTATTTATTCCCGGCTACTTACAATGTTCACAAAAATAGAAGTTTGGAAGACTTAGTTACTCAAATGGTCGACACAACAAATCAAATCTTGACGCCTTATTACAGTCAAATCAAAGAAAAAGGCTTAAATGTTCAAGAAGTGATGACATTAGCTTCATTAGTAGAAAAAGAAGGGGTCACGCAATCAGATCGTAAGAAAATTGCGCAAGTCTTCTTTAATCGAATAGAAGCACAAATGCCGTTGCAATCAGATATTTCGATTCTTTATGCGTTAGGAGAACACAAAGAACTTGTGACTTATAAAGATACGGAAGTGGATTCGCCATATAACTTGTACACCAATTCAGGTTATGGACCAGGACCGTTTGATAATCCAAGTCAGGAAGCAATCTTGGCAGTACTCGATCCGACAGAAACAGAAGCATATTATTTTGTTGCAGATATCTCAACGGGTAAAGTATATTATGCGAAGACATACGAAGAGCATATGGAACTAGTTGAAAAATATGTTAATAAAGAGAAATAAACAATTTACATTATAAGAATTACGTGGTAATCTTTTGTGGATTAAATCTATAAAGGATTACCTTTCGTAATTTTTTTGATTGAAGGAGAATAAGAATGGCAGAAAAAATATATCCAATGACTCTAGAAGGAAAAGAAAAACTAGAGCAGGAATTAGAAGAACTAAAAACAGTTAAACGTGGAGAAATCATTGAACGAATCAAAATCGCTCGTAGCTTTGGCGATTTATCTGAGAACTCTGAATATGAATCTGCAAAAGATGAGCAGGCCTTTGTTGAGGGTCGAATCAATACATTAGAGAACATGATTCGTTTTGCTCAAATCATCGATAATGAAAATGTTGATTCTGATGAAATTTCGATTGGTAAAACGGTTACGTTCGTTGAATTGCCAGATGATGAAGAAGAAGAATATACAATCGTCGGAAAAGCTGAAGCGGATCCGTTTTCTGGTAAGATCTCCAATGATTCTCCTATCGCTCAAGCCTTGATCGGTAAAAGCGTCGGAGATGTCGTAACGATCGCAACACCAGGTGGGAACATGGAAGTAAAAATCACTAAAGTGACACAAAATTAAGCAAAAGAGGCGCTGGTCGTCTCTTTTCTTTTAGCTAAATTTACTATTCGATACTATGGCGAAGTATTTTAGCGCTGAGTTTGCGACTTTAGACCGATAGTATTTAGAAAGTAAAAAAAGTAGAATAAGATATAAATAAAAAAGTTGGGGGAAAAAGATAAAATGAAAAGTCCATGGCGCTTTTTTATTGTAATTGAAGCCTTGCTTGCGATTTTCTTATTATGGCAGTTATCTTCAAATCCTGCGATGTTGATCTTATTGATCTTTGGCATATTAAATATCTATTGGGCGATGCGAAAACACCACCGTGGAAAATTCCAATTGATTTTAGGTTCAGTGATTTTGGTCATCTGCCTTGTAAATAGTCCGGCAACTTGGCTGATGTTGATTTTTGCAGTGATTTTTCTTGGTCTAAAAGGGTTCGAAATTGCTGGTATCTCCATGCCAAGCCGTTCACTGAAGACGAAAAAGAGTATCACAATGGTGGAAACGACGGATCCGGTTAATCATAATGGGGAAAAAAAGAAACAAAATTGGTTTGGCAATGATCGAATTGGCACCCAAGTCTTTGAATGGGACGATATCAATGTCGCTATTTTAGCGGGGGATACCATCGTCGATTTAGGCAATACCTTATTGCCAAAAGAAGACAGTGTCGTGATCGTTCGTAAAGGGTTTGGTCGGACGCGGATCTTAGTGCCGTATGGAATCGGAATTCTTTTTGAGCACGCGACTTTATACGGAAAAGTTCTATTTGATGAAGAATCACAAGTTCTTCGAAATGAGACAATTAAAATTTATAGTGAGGATTACGATAAAAGTCCCCGCAGATTAAAAATAGTAACCAATACATTGGTTGGTGATATTGAGGTGATCCGCGTATGATGGGGAAATCTTCTCGTTTACAGATCGCCCTTTATTCTGGGCTGATCTCCTTTTTATTGTTCTTGACCACCTTATTTTTATATATGTATGCGATTGGGAAAAAACAATTATTTGCACAACTTTTTATTGCGCGGATCTTCTATATGCCATTATTTATCCATATTCTTTTTATCGCATTGACGATAAGTGTTGCTATATATTTTTTTGTAACGTTTTTAGAAAAACGCCAACTAGGAAAACTTGAGGGGAAACTGCAACATTTGGCTTCAGGGAATTATGATCAGCCGTCATTAGATGTTACTATCGCCCAAAATAAAGAGATGTTGCTGGTGGATCATGATATCAAACGAATCAAAGAAAAGCTGGTCAGTATGTCGCGTGAACTACAGCAGCTGAGCAGCCAGCCGCAGATGGTGGATGGTACGACTAAAGAAAAGATCTTAGAAGAAGAACGGCATCGCTTAGCGCGTGAACTGCATGACTCTGTTTCTCAGCAGCTTTTTGCGGCGATGATGATGATGTCGGCATTAAATGAACAATCACAGTATTCGGAAGAATTGGAACCTTATAAGAAACAATTGGCTATGGTCGCAGACATTATTAATGCTGCACAATCAGAAATGCGCGCCTTGTTGCTCCATTTACGTCCAATTAATTTGGAAGGAAAAAGTTTACGACAAGGAATCGAACAATTATTAAAAGAATTGCAGACGAAGATCCAAATTAAATTGAAGTGGGATGTACAAGATATCCATGTTTCTGCTAGTATCGAAGATCAACTATTCCGAGTGATCCAAGAATTGCTTTCCAATACATTGCGCCATGCAAAAGCGGGTGAATTGGAAGTCTATCTAAAAATCGTTGGCCAAAATATTTTATTGCGTGTCATCGATGACGGTGTCGGATTTGAAGCAAAAGATGAGCATGCAGGAAGCTACGGCCTGCGAAATATCCGTGAACGTATCGCAGGTGTCGGCGGTTCAACGAAAATAATTAGTTTCAAAGGACAAGGAACAAGTATCGAAATCAAAATCCCGGTTGTGAATGAGGCTAGTCCAATCGATTCAAAGGAAAAATAATGTTCAAATGATAGAAGATGTTAGAAAAAAATACTGAAAAAATTTATGAACAGGAACTAGGAGGCAAAAGATGATACGAGTGCTATTAGTTGACGATCATGAAATGGTTCGTTTGGGTGTTTCTTCTTATTTATCGATCCAAGCAGATGTAGAAGTCGTCGGAGAAGCTGAAAACGGCGAAGAGGGATATGAAAAAGCGATGGAACTTCGTCCGGATGTAATTCTGATGGATTTAGTAATGGAAGTCATGGACGGCATCGAGTCGACCAAGAAAATTTTGAAAGATTGGCCGGAAGCAAAAATTTTGATCGTCACTAGTTTTATTGATGATGAAAAGGTCTATCCAGCCATCGAAGCAGGCGCATCAGGGTATTTGTTGAAAACATCGACCGCTCATGAAATCGCCAATGCCATTCGCAAAACATATAATGGCGAGCGCGTGTTAGAACCAGAAGTCACGACGAAAATGATGGAACAACTTTCCAATCGTCATCGCCATGTCCTTCATGAAGAATTAACAAATCGTGAGCAAGAGATTTTGCTCTTGATTGCCCAAGGAATGAGCAACCAAGAGATTGCAGATGAATTATTTATCACCTTAAAAACAGTCAAAACACATGTTTCAAATATTTTGGCAAAATTAGAAGTCGAAGATCGGACTCAAGCAGCGATTTATGCCTTCAAACACGGGTTGATAAAATAGAGAGTTCCTCTCTGTTTTATTGACCCGCTCTTTGTTATACTTAAGAAGAAATAAAAAAATTCTCAACTACAAATTCTTTGACAGATTTTATAGTTGGTCTAACAAAGATGAATTGAATAAATGATTATAACGAGGAGATAACATGAAACAAAGTTTTGTTATTATTGGTTTAGGAAGATTTGGCGGAAGTATTTGTCGGACATTAGTTGAATCAGGGCAAGAAGTTCTGGCCATCGATAGTAGTGAAGACCGGGTAAATGAATATATGAATATTGCGACTCATGCAGTCGTTGCGAATGCGCAAGATGAGATGACACTACGCTCATTAGGTATTCGTAATTTTGATCATGTAATCGTGGCAATCGGCGAAGACATCCAAGCTAGTATTTTAGTGACGCTGATGGTCAAAGAAATGGGTGTGCCTGATATTTTAGCAAAAGCACAAAATGAGTACCATGCCCGCGTACTAGAAAAAATCGGTGCTGATCGAGTAGTCCATCCTGAACGCGATATGGGGCAACGAATCGCCCATAATCTTATTTCAAAAAATATTTTGGATTATTTAGAGCTATCCGACGAATTTTCACTAGCTGAGATCAATGTATCCAATCGGAAATTTTATGGGAAGACCTTAGATGAATTAGACTTCCGCCAGCGTTTTGGACTAAATGTCGTAGCGATTCGCCGAGGAAAACAAGATCCTATCGTCACTCCTGCTGCGGAAGAAGTCGTGCAAAAAGATGATCATTTAGTTGTGATTGGCCGCGATGAAGATGTAGATTATTTAGATGAAAAAATGAATGGATAGGTGATTTTTAAATGAAATTAACGATAACTCCCCAAGCTCAAAACTGGTTCAAAAAAGAACTAGCACCTGCTAAGGGTCAAGGAATCAAGTTTTATGGAAAAGTTTATGGTAAAACACAAGTTCATGAAGGTTTTTCAGTAGGGATGGGCGTAGATACTCCAGAAGATCCACTTCTCACAACGACGATTGGCGAGCAATTGTTTTATATTGAAGCGACAGATGAATGGTTTTTTGAAGGCTTTGATCTAGTGGTCGATTACGATGAGAAGCTAGATGAACCTAAATATGATTTTAGTCAGGCTTAGGAGTGACTTAAATGTTATCAGTGATTGTTCCTTGCTTTAATGAAGAGGAAGCGATTCCTCTTTTTTTCGTGGAGATGGAAAAAACAAAAGCAAACATTGCTCATGAATTTGAATATATTTTTATCAATGATGGCTCCAGTGATCACACACTGGAAGTTTTGCGTAATTTAGCTCGTAAGCATAAATTTGTGCGCTACCTTTCTTTTTCTCGTAATTTTGGCAAAGAAGCGGCTTTATATGCTGGATTACAAGCGGCTAGTGGGGAATTAGTGACTGTGATGGATGTGGACTTGCAAGATCCACCAGAATTGTTGCCAAGAATGGTAGAGATGATTGAAACAACGGATATTGATTGTGTCGGGACTCGCAGAACTGACCGAAAAGGTGAACCATTAATAAGAAGTTTTTTTGCTAAAAAATTCTATCAATTAATTAATAAGATAAGTGATACTGAAATGGTCGATGGGGCAAGAGATTACCGCTTGATGACCAGACAAATGGTTGATGCAATCCTGGAATTGACTGAGCACAATCGGTTTTCTAAAGGATTGTTCAGCTGGGTCGGTTTCAAGACAGAATATCTTACATTTGAAAATCACGAACGAACGGTTGGCGAAACTTCGTGGTCTTTTTGGAAATTATTTAATTATTCCCTTGATGGTATTATCAATTTTTCTGATGCGCCATTGAATATTGCTTCTTTTGTGGGTGCCTTTTCTTGTGTTGCTTCAGCGATTGCGATGGTATTCATTATTGTTCGAGCCTTGCTTTTTGGTGATCCAACATCTGGTTGGCCATCGTTAGTGACGATTATTCTTTTCATTGGTGGTATTCAATTATTATGTATTGGAATCATCGGAAAGTATATCGGTAAAATTTTTATGGAAACAAAAAAACGCCCCGTCTACATCGTGAAAGAGACTGAAAAAAAGTTGAAGCAATAGCTCCAACTTTTTTTTTAGTAGCCACGATCTAATCGGACTTGATTGCGAGAAAGTGCATTAGTCGTCACATAAGCTTTAAGATTTGCTAGGAAAATCTGCATGAATTTGTTTTGGAAATCTACTGTCAGTCCTGAGATATGAGGCGTAATCAAAACATTCGGTAATGTCCATAGCGGATTATCGCTAGATAAAGGTTCTTCTTCAAAAACATCCAGAGCAGCAAAGGCGAAAGATTTCTCTGTCAATGCTGTTATTAATTCTTTCGTGTGGACAGTATCGCCGCGACCGACATTGATAAAGACCGCATCTTGTTTCATTTTCTCAAAAATATCACTATTGAAGATATGGTAAGTTTCTTGTGTTCCTGGCAAGATTCCTACAACGATATCCATTCCAGAAACAATTTTTGCTAAGTTTTTGATGGAATAGGTCTCGGTGAATCCTTCAACAGGATGACCAGTAGTATTAATCCCATAAACATTTACGCCCAAACTATGAATAGAACGTGATAGTTGTTGACCGATATGACCAGTGCCGACGACTAAGAGGTTTTTTCCAGCAAGCTGGTCATAGTGAATGGTGTTTTGTCCCCATAGTTGTTGTTCTTGATTTTTTACGGATTGATTTAAGCCGCGGTAATAACCAAGTAAAACGCCGATGATATGTTCACTGATAGAAAGTGCATGGATTCCGCTACCGTTTGATAATAAAATGTTTTGTGTCGAAAATTCAGCCAGAGGGAGAGAATCAATCCCCGCTGAGATGGATTGGACCCACTTTAGTTGATTCGTTGAAAGCAAAAGTTCATTAAACTTTTCTGACCAGCCAACAGATATTTCCACTGCTGCTGCTTCTTCAGATGTTATCTCTGTTTTTACTTGATAATCAGGTGCGATGGCATGGATCTTGTCGATAAATTCTTCACGAAATGCACGTTGTAAAAAAATAATAGGTTTTGTCATTATGCTCCCTCATTTCATTTTTCTAACTGGAAAACTCGCTTTCATTTTATCAAAAATCTTGAAAAAAAACTGCTTACAGAATCGCAAGCAGTTAATTGGTCGGTAATTCGATTTTAGGTAAATAATTGATGATGCGGAAAAAGATGAACAGACTGATAAGCGTGATCAAGATGCTGGAATCAAAACTTGGTTGGAATAATAAGATAATCGTTGCTAAGATCGTTGGAATCGTAGCACAAAAAATAATCGTTTTAAAGCAATCAAAAAATTTCACACGCCGCAATCTTAATTTTGCGACGATCATTCCGGCAAATCCGGCAAAGACTAAGGTTACGAATAAATTAATAAAAGAAGGGTAGATTCCCGCTAGTAACATCACAAGCGGTGCCCAAACCGGCAACTTCAGATCTTTTAATTCACTTCTTAAGCTATCACCAGTCATATTTTTCAGTGGATCTTGGGTGTAAGAAAATTTTAAAACGTTGTCACCAAACAGTGCTGAACTGACACCGCCATAATCCGGCAAGACGACTAATGCTTGTTTTTTTAATAGCCCGATACTAAAGTAATTTCCAACAAGGTCTTTTTCAACATCTTGTTGTGTGCGTTTGCCTTCAGGATCAAAGGTTAAGATGATGGAGTCTGTTTGATAAATGAATCCTTTTTCTGGCCCATCGGTTTTAATCGACCCATTTTCAATTTGAAAATCAGGAATCTTCTCCACAATTGTCAGACTATCGGTTTTGATCTGGTCCATTACTTGAAGGGCTTGATAGACACTTGGAATTGCCAGAATCAGACTCAAGCCTAATAAATAAACGATTGCCTTCCAAAAGGAGGTATTTTTGGCGTTTTTTAGATCTTCGAAACGAAAAAGAGATCCTTTGATTAATTGACGAAAAGTCATGTGATCGCTCCAATCTTTATATACAAATGCCATTGTAGCGAAGTAAAGTTGAAATAACAAGCTGATCTGTAAAAATGTAAAAAGAAATCAAGAAAGAATTGACTAATATTTTCAGCTTCGCTATCTTATTTTAAGAAGAGAAGAATAAGAAAGTGAGAAATTATGAAAATCTATCACATGGTTAAAGAATATTTAGTAGCAAAAAGGTTGTGGGAAGTCTTTATTTATTTGTTTTTTGGCGGATTAGCGACTGTGGTAAATATTGTGACATTTGCCTTAGCTTATCAGGTTTTCCATTTGAATTGGCCCATCTCTAATACGATCTCTTGGATTTTCTCGGTCCTGTTTGCCTTTGTGACTAATAAGGTATGGGTCTTTCAATCAAAAACGGAAAATTTCAAAGAACTGGTATGGGAGTTTAGCAAATTTGTTTTTGCTCGGGTGATTTCTTTTGGGATGGATATGGCTACGATGTATCTTTTTATCGATTTGCTTCATACAGGGAATCTGATTGCAAAACTCATCACACAAATTATTGTTGTTATTGCGAATTATATTTTCAGCAAAGTATTCATATTTAAAAAAGTTGAGATCATTGAGGATGAGAAAACTAATTCTTCCTCACGTTAAGCATATACTTTGAAGAACAGAGCGTTATTTGATACAGTCAATGTGTAAGATATTTTAAGGAGGAATTGAAGAATGGCTTATACTTTACCAGATCTACCTTATGAATACGATGCGTTAGAACCTTACATTGATGTTGAAACGATGCATTTGCATCATGACAAGCACCACAATACGTATGTAACCAACTTAAATGCCGCAATCGAAAAACATCCTGAATTAGCGGAGCAAACGATAGAAGAATTAGTGACTCATTTAAATGATGTACCAGAAGATATCCGTACAGCAGTTCGGAACAACGGTGGCGGACACGCTAACCATAGTTTTTTCTGGAAAATCATGGCACCAAATGCTGGCGGCGAACCAACAGGTGAAATTAAAACAGCGATTGAAGAAACATTTGGTAGTTTTGAAAAAATGAAAGAAGAATTCAAAACAGCAGCAACAGGCCGTTTTGGCTCTGGTTGGGCTTGGTTAGTATGGAACAACGGCAAGTTAGAAATTACATCGACTGCCAATCAAGACAGCCCATTAACGGATGGCAAAACACCTATTATTGGTTTAGACGTTTGGGAACATGCTTACTATTTAAAATATAAAAATGTTCGTCCAGATTACATCGCGGCCTTTTGGGATGTAGTAAACTGGGAACAAGCAAACCAAAACTTAGCAGCAGCTAAATAATGCCAATTAAAAAATCGGAAAGACAGGATACTGGTCTTTTCGATTTTTTTGCTCTGAATAATTCGATTGTTCCTAAAATCTTCATAAACTTATGGTATAAATCAAAGATGTAGAGCAAAAGTCTTATTATTTTTTAAGTTTTGTTCGTTCAAATGGATTATTTTTTTTGATGGTTGAACCGTCGGCAAATCTATGAGAAAATGAAACGTAAAAATCGTTGATAGAGGTGTACCATGAGTCGTTGGAAAAAAATTGTTATAGGATTGCTTGTCCTACTGAACTTAGTTGTAGGAGGCATTACATATTATGCAGTTCAAGTAACTGCAGATGCAAGTAAAATGGTTGATAATATTCGTCAAACAGTCAAACGAACGAGTTTGAAAAGAGAAGGCGGCGAAAAACCCAATATCGACAATGCAGAACCTTTTTCGATTTTGCTTGCGGGGGTAGATACAGGAGATCTGGGCCGATCAGATCAAGGTCGATCAGATAGTATGATGGTAGTCACCATTAATCCTAAACAAAAAAAATCAACGATTGTTAGTCTTGATCGAGATATCTTAGCCAAGATTGTAGGTTATGGAAGCAACGATAAACTGAACCATGCCTATGCCTTTGGTGGTGTGGAGATGTCCATGGACACCATAGAAACACTTTTAGACATTCCGTTAGATCATTATGTTTCCATCAATATGCGCGGCTTGAAAGATTTGATCGATGCAGTTGGTGGGATCGAAGTAAATAATAAGATCGATTTTACATTGGATGGTATCCATGTCAAAAAAGGGAAACAAACTCTAGACGGTGAAAAAGGATTGGCATATGCGCGCATGCGGTATGAAGATCCAGAAGGTGATGTTGGTCGCCAAAAACGTCAGCGTGAAGTTGTGACCAAAATCTTACGTAAAGCCATGTCGATTAACGGAGTAGGAAATTACCGAAAAATTTTAAAAGCGGTCGAAAAAAATATGAAGACCGATTTAACGTGGGAAGATATGATGGATGTTGGGACAAATTATTTATCCGCATTTGATACAATCAAACAAAAACAATTAGTTGGAAAAAGCCAGATGATTGATGAAGTGTATTATCAGATTCTAGGTACCAACGAATTATTAGAAATCCAAAATACGTTGAAAAAACAATTAGGACAAACACCTGCTGAAACTTTGCCAAATTTGGAAGATGACGATGCTTATAGCTTGTTCTACGATGACTCAGATGGAAAAGCCAGTGAAGATACTAGTCAATTTGCCCCAGGATATGATGATCCTAGTAACTATGACAATAGCAATGGTTACGAAGAATCTTCCAGTGTAGATGATGACTATTCACAATATGACGATTCTGCGCAAACCAATCAAGGATATGATGATCCTAATGCCCAATACGGGCAACCGGCAGCAGGATATTAATCAACGCTGTGTGATACTGTAAATAAATTTCTGATTTCCCATTAAAGAACATAATTTTAAAATAGACTGAAAAAGGGGTGTGACAATAATTTTGTCACACCCCTTAGCTTATTTTTTGGATAATTTTACGACTACTTCACAACGAGCTGTCTGAGGAAACATATCAACAGATTGCAGGTAATCTACGTGATAGATTTTGCTAAGACTAACAAGATCACGCGCCAATGTGGATACGTTGCAAGAAATATAGACCATTTGTGGACTAGGTGATGCTTGGATTGCTTTTAATAGTTGATCATCCAATCCCGTTCTGGGCGGATCAACAACAATCGCATCAGGAGAAAATCCTTCTTTCAACCATTTAGGTAAGATACTTTCTGCGGTTCCAACTTCGTAGTGGGTATTGGTCAGATTCATCGCTTCAGCATTTTTTTTCGCATCATCGATTGCTTGAGAAATGATGTCCATCCCGCGGACTTCTTTTGCTTGTTTTGCTAATGACAGCCCGATTGTCCCAACTCCGCAATACGCATCGACAATTGTTTTAGGCGTTGACAGATCTAACGCATTAACCGCTTCTTGATAAAGTACTTTGGTTTGTTGAGGATTTAACTGGAAGAAAGCTCGCGGAGAAAGTTCAAAACTTACTTCATCGATCTTTTCATTAATGACTTCTTTTCCCCATAAATGGATCGTTTCATCTCCCATGATGACCGAAGTTTTTTTATCTTGGATGTTTTGCATAATAGAGACCACTTCTGGCAGACGCTGAGTGATCTCACGGATTAATGGATTCACCTTTGGTATTTTTTTTGTTTTAGTGATTAAGACTACCTGAACCTCACCTGTTTCGATACCGATTCGAACCATTAACGTCCGTAAGATTCCGGCATTGATTCGTTCATCATAGATGGGCACATCGTATTTCGTCAATAAATTGGTCACGGTATTAATCACTTTTTGCGTCGTTTCCTCTTGTACGAGACAGTCTTTAAGCGGAACTAATTGGTGAGAGTCTGCGCGATAGAGACCAGCTTCTACTTGATTGGTTTGTTTATTTTTACGTAATTGAAATTGAGCTTTGTTACGATAATGCCAAGGATTTTCCATCCCGAGCGTGTCCCGCAATTCAAAATCTTGGTATCCGTCTGGTTTGTATTTTTCTAAAGCTTGCCGCAATAAATCTTTTTTGAAGTCTAATTGTTTGTTGTAAGCAAGATGCTGCAGTTGACAGCCGCCGCATTCTTCGTAGACTGGACAAGGCGGAATAATCCGATCAGGACTTTTTTTTATGATCTTAACTAGATCAGCTTCCGCAAAGCGCGGAGTGGCTTTGCTGATACGGGCAACGACGGTCTCATTAGGCAACGCTCCTGTTACAAAAATAATGAGACGTTTGTAATAGGCGATGCCTTCACCATTGATACCAAGACGTTTTATTTTTAAGGTCAATGTTTGATTTGTTTTAAGTTGAACAGCCATAATGAGCCTCTTTCTGGAATTGATAAGTACAGTTTTTCTGTGCAATTCATTTTAGCATATTTTTAGTGACTGGTTGTTCATCTATGATAGAATTAATTTTTGTGAGGAAGATCCGGTAAAATGGAAAAATAGGAGGATACAAGATGTTGACGGTAGTGAAGGTCAGTCAAGGTCGGGGACCTTATTATAAAGTAGAATTTTCCAATGGAGAAAAATTACGATTGTCAGAAGACACGGTCGTACGTCACCGCTTGCTCAAAGGGCAAGAATTGTCTGAAAAACTATTGACAGCAATCAAACAAGAAGGGCGAGAAGATTTAGGCTTCCAACTAGCTTTGAATTACTTGAGTTATCAATTACGGACAGAAAAAGAAATCCATACGTATTTAAAAGATAATGAGATCGAACAATCTGATCGGCAGAAAATCCTCAAACGACTCAAAGAAATGCATTTAGTGGATGATCTTGTTTACAGTGAAAGTTATGTTCGTACACAGATGCGATTAGGTGATAAAGGTCCACGAGTTTTGCAACAAAAACTAAAACAAAAAGGTGTAAATGATCTTACAATCCAACAAGCTCTTTATCTATATGAAGCCGATGAACAATTTCAAGTAGCCTTTCATACTGCTCAAAAAGCCTTGAAAAAATTTCATCATAACAGTCAGCGTGAAACGCGGCAAAAACTCCAAAAATTACTGATAACGAAAGGGTTTGACAGTGATATCAGTAAAAGTGTGTTGGCTGAGGTCGATTTTTCAGACATTCAAGAACAAGAAGGCGATGCTTTAGAAGTACAAGGAGAGAAATTGTGGCGAAAAAATCAGCGGTTTGAACCTGCAAAACGACGTCAAAAAGTGAAACAGAGCTTGTATCAAAAAGGGTTTCAGTTCGATCAGATTGATGCCTTTATTCGTAGAAAAGAGGAAAGTGATGAGTAAGAGATGGGAGGATTGGACTGCGCAAGAGACCACCGATTTTCAACAGGCTTTTCTTACTTGGTACCAACAAGAAAAACGCAATCTTCCTTGGCGTTATAATCAAGATCCTTATCGTATCTGGATTTCAGAAATCATGTTGCAGCAAACGCGGGTCGACACGGTGATTGATTATTTTTATCGATTTATGGAAACATTCCCAACGATTCAAGATTTAGCCAATGCACCAGAAGATAAACTATTGAAAGTCTGGGAAGGGTTAGGCTATTATTCCCGTGCCCGAAATTTACAAACTGCTGCAAAACAGATTATGGAAGAATTTGAGGGAGAATTTCCCACAACGGTTGAGGATATTCGTTCGTTAAAAGGAATTGGTCCTTACACAGCTGGGGCGATCAGCAGCATCGCGTTTGATCTTCCTGAGCCTGCGATTGATGGCAATGTGATGCGTGTAGTCAGTCGATTGTTTTGCATAGAAGCCGATATCGCCAAAGCAAGCAGTCGCAAGGTTTTTGATGAGGCGATGCGTAAAATCATCAGCTACGATCAACCAGGAGAGTTCAATCAAGCGATGATGGATCTAGGTTCTAGTATCTGTACACCAACAAAACCACAATGTGAACTCTGTCCAATCCAAAATTTTTGCCAAGCATATCAAGAAAAACGTCAGACAGATTTTCCAGTCAAATCGAAAAAACAAAAGCCTAAAGATGTTTATTATATTGCAGGGATCATCGAAAATAATCAGCAAGAAATATTTCTGCAGCAACGACCGGAAAGTGGATTGTTAGCTAGTATGTGGTTGTTCCCATTAGAAGAAATCAGTGCGGCACGTTTCGAAGAACTTCAAGAACGATATGATTCGAATCGTTGGGATTTGTTTTCTGATGCATTGATTGCCGAAGATAGTCCAGAATTATTTTCAACAGAAGCAGTCGTTTGGCAAAAAAAAATTCTGGGAGAAGTAACGCATGTTTTCAGTCATTTGCGGTGGCATATCATTATTTTTTATGGGCGAAACACTGCTCCGCTGACACTTGAAGGTCAATGGGTACGTCCAAATAGATTTTCGAACTATGTTTTCCCAAAACCACAGCAAAAAATGTTGGAAGTTTTTGAAAATAATCTAGCAGACGACAAAGATTAGTAGGCAATCTTACATTTTATTGCTATAATAATTCTGATGTCGGTGTGATAACACCCAAACAAATGCGAAATGATCGTTTCGCTGAGGGAAGGGTAGCTATGAAAGTACCAAAAGAAGGAGAGTTTGTAACGATCAAAAGTTACAAACACGACGGCAGTTTGCATCGAACGTGGCGTGATACCATGGTATTGAAAACAAGCGAGTGTTCACTGATCGGCCTGAATGACCATACGTTGGTCACAGAATCTGATGGCAGAAGATGGGTCACTCGTGAACCAGCGATCGTTTATTTTCATCAAAAATACTGGTTCAACATAATAGCAATGATTCGAGAGAAGGGAGTTTCTTATTATTGTAATCTAGCATCACCTTATGTATTAGATGACGAGGCACTTAAGTACATTGATTATGATTTAGATGTCAAAGTTTTTCCAGATGGTGAAAAACGGTTATTAGACGTAGATGAATACGAAGCCCATAGTCAGCAGATGCATTATTCTAAAGAAATTGATTACATCCTCAAGGAAAATGTCAAAATCTTAGTAGACTGGATTAACAATGAAAAGGGGCCATTTTCCCAAGGCTATATTGATATTTGGTATGATCGTTATAAGCAATTGTCGCGAAAGTAGAAAGAAAAGGCTATACCAAACAACTTGGTATAGCCTTTTTTGCTGCGGTGATTGTAAAAAATCAAAGTAAAATACTTTCTTAAAATTCTTTTTTCATATGAATATGATCGATGCCCGCATCTTGAAAAATCTCGCCATAAGCGGTATAGCCTAATTTTTGATAAAAAGGTTCAGCAGTCAGTTGGGCACCTAGTTCGATCTTTTTGAATGCTTGTTTTTGGGCGAATGACTCTGCTTCAGCGATAATCTTAGCCCCTAGTTTTTTCCCACGGTATTCTTTTAAGACGGCCATGCGCTGTAATTTGAATGTTTGTTCATCTAACGGTAATAAGCGAACAATTGCTGCTGGTTTATTATCAGCGGTATAAAGAACAAAATGAACGGAATAAGCTTCATTTTTATCGATCTCCAAATTAGTAGGAACTCCTTGTTCTTGCACAAATACTTTTTGGCGAATCCGAACAGCATCGAGATAGATCTCACTCATTGTATCTTTAGTAATTAAAATTTTCATAATGACACCTTCTTCAAGCGGATTTTGCATTACATGATGTATACTATAAACTAAATCTAAAAAAAGGAGTAGATGGATGTTTGAAAAAATAAAAAATTCAAAATTGATGTTTTGGTCTATTGAGGTGTTGATCATCGTAACAGTAATCTTGGTCTCATCAAAAATCGATTTTGTCTTTCAACCGATCGGTACATTTTTCACCACGTTGTTTTCACCGATTTTAATTGCCGGCTTCTTGTATTATTTATTGAATCCCTTAGTGAATCTATTAGTAAAATTAGGCGTCAAACGATTGGTCGCCATTGCGTTGATCTTTGTTTTATTAATCGGGCTGATTGTCTTGATCTTTCTGAGTATGATTCCGAATTTGGTGGAGCAATTAATCTCATTAGCTAAGAATATTCCAGGATTTGTTGAAAACATGCAAACGTGGCTGCAAGAAATGGCAAATAGTGCGACGCGCTTTCCATTGTTTAAAGAGTTGGATGTGGATAACTATATCAGCAATTTTGATGTCTCAGCTAGCAGTATTATCCAACAATCATTAACCAGCGTGACCAACGGGTTAGGCTCAATCATAGGAAAGATCACTACAGTAGTCTTATTATTAATTACGGTGCCGTTTATTTTATTTTATATGTTAAAAGATGGAGAAAAGCTTGTTCCAAATATCGAACGACTTTTTCCTGAAAAACAGCAAAAAAATGTTAAGGGCTTGCTGCAACAATTAAACAAGACATTATCAAATTACATCAGTGGACAGGCGATTGAATGTGTATTTGTCGGCACCTTTACCTTTTTAGGTTACTTATTGATTGGTGTAGATTATGCGTTCTTGTTCGGTGTGATTGCGGGGTTGACCAATCTGATCCCTTACTTAGGTCCTTATCTCGGTTTGGCGCCAGCATTAGTCTATACTTTTTTTGATTCTCCTTACAAAGCGTTATTATGTATCTTGATCGTGTTAATCGTTCAACAAGTAGATGGCAATGTGATCTATCCAAATGTAATCGGAAAAACATTGAACATCCATCCATTAACTATTATTTTAATTTTATTAGTCGCGGGAAAACTTGCTGGATTATTAGGTGTCTTTTTAGGAGTTCCAGTGTATGCTATTTTACGAACAGTCATCGTTTTTATCGTGAAGATCGTAAAACAAAGCAAACAAGAAGAACGGGAGCAAGAATTTTTACATTAGTAACAGACTCTTCGTTTGGAAAAGATTGCATAAAAACAAGCGATGTGATACGATTTTACTGTGGCCTTGTGCCACTTTTTTTACACTTTAAACTAAGGAGCGAATGCAATTATGAATGCTGACCCCGATAGTCAGTCGTTAATCTTACAACTAAGTTTATTAGTCGTTTTAACGTTATTCAACGGATTTTTATCTGCGGCTGAAATTGCGGTGATATCGGTCAATAAAAACCGAGTAGAACAAAAAGCAGAAGAAGGCAACTTAAAATCGAAAAAATTACTAGAGATTATTCAAAGTCCGAATAATTTCTTATCAACGATTCAAGTTGGGATTACGTTAGTCAACATCTTGTCAGGGGCCTCTTTGGCAGATAGTTTGTCTACTCGTTTAGCCCCTCTATTAGGTGGGAGCGCAGCTGCACGGACACTTGCTACAGTGATCGTCATGCTTTTATTGACTTATGTTTCGATTGTATTTGGAGAATTATATCCCAAGCGAATTGCCATGACCAAAACCGAAGAAGTCGCACAACTTACTTCTGGTGTTGTTCGTAAATTAGGAATGATCACAAAACCTTTCGTTTGGTTATTGACGGCTTCCACCAACACATTGGCTAAGTTGACTCCAATGACGTTTGATGATGAAGACACGAAAATGACCCGAGACGAAATGCGATATATGTTAGAAAATGAAGGTGTATTGGACAACGAAGAAATCGAAATGTTACAAGGCGTTTTCTCGTTGGATACTAAAGTAGCTCGGGAAGTAATGGTTCCGCGGACTGATTCTTTCATGATCGATATCAATGATCCTGTTTTAGAAAATATTGATGAAATCTTGAATGAAAGCTACTCTCGAATTCCGGTCTATAATGAAGACAAAGATAAAATCGTAGGAATCCTGCACACTAAAACATTATTAAAAGCCGCTCGTCAATTTGGTTTTGAAAATGTTGAATTGCGTAAGATTTTACAAGAACCGTTGTTCGTGCCAGAAACAATCTTTATTGACGATTTGCTTTATGAGCTGAAGAAGACTCAAAATCAAATGTCGATTTTACTTGATGAATATGGCGGTATGGTTGGTTTGGTCACTTTAGAAGACTTGTTAGAAGAAATCGTAGGAGAAATCGACGATGAATCAGATGAAGTTGAAAAGCTTTATGAAAAAGTCGCTGACAATGAATACTTGATTAATGGGAAGATGCTGATTGATGAATTCAATGAAGAATTTGATTTGAATCTGCATATGAGTGACGTGGATACGATGGCAGGTTATCTAATTACTGCTTTAGGGACGATCCCTGATGAAGGGGAGAAACTTTCCTTTGATGTAGAGGATTTGACATTGATCTCTGAAGAAATGGAAGGCTCACGGGTTTTGACACTGCGAGCGATTTTTCATCCTGATGATCATGAAAATGTTGAACCCGAAGAAGAGCGCCGCTTTTTCACAAAAGATTTTGAAGATGATGAACCACGTCGTTAATCGAAGAGATAGAGAAAACATTCTGCGTGGCAGAATGTTTTCTTTTTGTCGCTTAGCTACTAGTAAGAAAAAGACGTTGATAACGGTATGTTTTAAGCAAAATGAACCAAATCAAAGAGCGTTTCAACTTTCCAACAGAGTAAAATCCATGCTATACTGATTGGGTTGAAATTTGAAAGATATTTTAGATAAATGAATGGAGCAATAGAATGAACAATCCTAATTTAAAACAACAAGTGGACAGTCGCCGGACATTTGCGATCATTTCCCATCCGGATGCGGGTAAAACGACAATCACTGAGCAATTACTCTTATTTGGTGGAGCAATCCGTCAAGCAGGGACCGTTAAAGGGAAAAAAACTGGCAACTTTGCAAAATCTGACTGGATGGATATTGAAAAACAACGGGGCATCTCAGTTACTAGTTCTGTGATGCAATTTGATTTTGCTGGCAAACGAGTAAACATTTTGGATACGCCAGGACACGAAGATTTTTCTGAAGATACCTATCGGACATTGATGGCTGTCGATAGTGCTGTAATGGTAATCGATAGTGCTAAAGGGATCGAGGCACAAACGAAAAAACTTTTCCAAGTTGTCAAACGCCGTGGAATCCCGATCTTTACATTTATTAACAAACTGGACCGTGATGGACGGGAACCGCTAGAATTGCTAGAAGAGTTGGAAGAGTTATTAGATATCGAATCATATCCAATGAATTGGCCAATCGGTATGGGAAAAGGATTGGAAGGACTCTATGATATTCATAATGAACGGATTGAATTCTATCGCCCAGAGCGATATGAAGGCGAACGTTTTATAAAGTTGACCGATGGCGAGATTGCAGAAGATCATCCCTTGAAAGAAAAATCAATTTATGAAGATGTTTTAGGCGAAGTTGAATTAGTCCGTGAAGCAGGTGATCAATTTGATCTTGAAAAAATTGAACGGGGAGATCAAACACCAGTCTTCTTTGGCTCAGCTTTGACCAATTTTGGTGTTGAGACCTTTTTAGAAACATTTGTTCAACTAGCGCCAAAACCCCATGCGCATAAAACAGATGCAGACGAACCAATCTCTCCTTATGAAGAAGAATTCTCAGGATTTGTCTTTAAGATTCAAGCCAATATGAATCCAAATCACCGTGATCGAATTGCATTTGTTCGGGTATGTTCAGGAACATTTGAACGAGGAATGGATGTTACATTGGGACGCACTGGGAAAAAAATGAAATTGAGCAATGTTACTCAATTTATGGCAGACACGCGAGAAAATGTTGAAGAAGCGGTCGCAGGAGATATCATTGGGGTCTACGATACGGGGAATTATCAAATTGGGGATACTTTATACGAAGGAAAATTAAATGTCGCGTATGAAGAACTTCCGTCATTTACCCCAGAACTATTTATGAAAGTCACTGCAAAAAATGTGATGAAGCAAAAATCATTCCATAAAGGAATCTATCAATTGGTCCAAGAAGGCGCAATCCAATTATATAAAACTTACTTGACAGATGAATACATCATTGGTGCGGTAGGGCAGTTGCAGTTTGAAGTCTTTCAACATCGTATGTTAAATGAATATAACGCTGAAGTCGTGATGACACCGATGGGACACAAAATTGCACGCTGGATCGATCCAGAACAATTAGACGAACGGATGAGTTCAAGTCGAAATATCTTGGCCAAAGATCGTTTTGATCAACCGCTGTTTTTATTTGAAAATCAATTTGCGATGCGTTGGTTTGCGGACAAGTATCCCGATGTGGAATTGAAGAGCTTAATGTAAATCTGTAAAACAAGACTTGTAAGAAAACAGTCATTATATGGATCAAAAAAATAGTTGCGACTTTTAGCCGCAACTATTTTTTAGTTATTGACATTTCAATCAGACCAGGCGCTTCTAAATAAGAGATATTTGCAAAGTCATAAGATCTTTGATCCAATTTCTTTTTGAAATATTTATGTACAAAATCAATTTCTGATGGCTGGATGTTTCGTTTACTATTTTTCAAAACAATCTCTGCGTGTTTGTAGGCATCAGTATAAATGACGGTAGTATTCCCAATTGTATAGACTTTTATCATGTTGGCATCTGTATTTTCCAGTTGATTATAAACCATTTTTGAATGACTATTTGTTACATTGACAAGTTTCATTCCGAAACACCTTCTTTCTAAGTCCTATTTTATAAAGTAATTATATAAGAAAGATTAGCAAAAAAGAAGAGGGATGCTCATTCCGATGAGAATAATTAAAGAATTTACTAAGAAATGGAGGGACAACAGTTAAGTTGCCCCTCCATTTATCTACTATTTATTTTTTTCTTCTTTAACTAAACGCTCTGGTCTTGAAGTGATGATGATGTGGTCTTCTTTATCCAATTTTGCTTTCAGATCAGTGATTGTTGGATGATCCAAATAAAATTCAGCAATCCCATCTTCGATATTTTCTTGGATTGTCCGGCGTAGAGGGCGGGCACCCATTGCAGGATCATAACCAAGATCGACTAATTTTTCTTTGACAATATCAGGAACATCAATGTGAAGTTTTTGTGCAGCTAACATTTCGTTCACATCGTTCAACATCAAGGAAACAATCTTCATTAAGTTTTCTTTTGTTAATGGGCTGAATTCGATAATACCGTCAAAACGGTTCAAGAATTCTGGAGCAAAGAAATCTTTTAATTGTCCTAAGACAGAACGAGTGATTCCTTCTCTTGCAGCACCAAAACCAACGTTTGCTTCAATTTTACCTGTTCCTGCATTGCTAGTCATAATAATGATGGTATCTTTAAAGCTGACTGTTCGACCTTGTGAATCGGTCAAACGACCATCGTCAAGAATTTGCAAGAACATATGCAACACATCTGGATGAGCTTTTTCAATTTCATCTAGCAAAATCAAGCTGTAGGGATGACGGCGAACTTGTTCGGTTAATTGACCAGCTTCTTCATAACCTACATAACCTGGAGGAGAACCGATTAATTTAGAAACACTGTGTTTTTCCATATACTCACTCATATCAAAACGAATCATCGATTCACTTGAGCCGAATAATTCTTCTGCTAATTGTCGCGCAAGTTCAGTTTTACCTACACCAGTTGGACCAACAAATAAGAACGAGCCGATTGGGCGATTTTTCTTGTTTAGACCGACACGGTTACGGCGAATTGCTTTTGCGACTTTATCAACAGCTTCATCTTGTCCGATGACATGCTGTTTTAAGTCGGTAGCAAGATTTTTCAATTGAGTCTGTTCTTTTTCTTTTAATTCACCGACAGGGATTCCTGTACGTTTTTCAACGATTTTCTCCATATCTTTTTCAGTGATGACCGGCGTTTCTTCATCAGTTAATTGACGTTCTTTCATCTTTTGTAACTTATTGATTTGATCTCGGTAATAGGCTGCTTTTTCAAAATCTTCTTCTTGTGATGCTTGTGATTTTTGTTGTTCTGCTTCTGCTAATTTTTTATCGATTGTTTTTGGATCGACGATTTGGATCGTCAAGTTTTTCTTCGAGCCAGTTTCATCCAATAAGTCGATTGCTTTATCCGGTAAGAAGCGGTCTTGAATATAACGATTGGATAATTCTGCCGCTGCTTTGATTGCTTCTTCTGTATATTTCACATGATGATAATCTTCGTAACGTGGTTGCAGTCCTTTCAAGATTTCCACTGTTTCTTGGACAGAAGGCTCTTCAACACGAACTGGTTGCATCCGACGTTCTAATGCAGCATCTTTTTCAATGATACGGTATTCATTTAATGTCGTAGCACCGACCATTTGTAACTCGCCACGTGCCAGTGCGGGTTTTAACAGATTGCCAGCATCCATATTGCCATCACCTGCTGCACCAGCACCTACAATTTCATGGACTTCATCGATGAAAAGGATAATATTTTCAGCTTGACGAATTTCTTCGATCAACTTTTGCATCCGTTCTTCAAATTGTCCGCGAATTCCTGTGCCTTGCACAAGTGAAGCGACATCTAAACGAATCACTTCTTTGTCCATCAATTTTTGTGGTACGTCACCATCAACGATTTTTTGGGCTAAGCCTTCCACGACTGCTGTTTTACCGACACCAGGTTCTCCGATCAGAACAGGATTGTTTTTTGTACGGCGATTTAAAATCTCAATCACACGTTGGATTTCTTCATCACGTCCAACAACAGGATCAATATTTCCTTCACGTGCTTGACCAGTGATATTGATACCATATTCATCTAATAGACCGCCACCGCCATTGCCGCGGGGAGGTTGATTGTTCATTCCGTTGCCACCGCCAAATTGGGTTGGTGGAGTTTGATCAGCAGCGCCTTGTCGCTGCTGCATTTGTTGAGACATCGAACGGAATAAATCATCTAAACTTCCAAAACCAAAAGGATCATTTCCTGCCATTTGGGGCGCACCTCCAGCTTGATTTTTCAATTTTTGATAACAACTTTGACAATAGTCCAGCTGTTTTCGCTGACCATTGACATTTGCATATAAATGAATGGTTGCTTCATTTTCATGACAATTTTGGCAAAGCATTTTTTTCACCCTTTCAATAGTTGATTGTTTCTTCCATTGTACATCGAGTAAGCGAATCTAGTAAAAAGATACGCTGAGTATTTTTTGACCATTGCTGACCTTAAAAATAATTATAACGAGATTTTTGATAAAAGCAAACAGTTTGCTTTTAAATTTAGCATTCGATGTATGAGAGTGCTAAAAAACCAATTTTTCCCGTTTATTCCTTAGGTTTGTTATGGAATAAATATGAAAACGGAATAAATCAAGGTGTAAGACGTTTAGTACGATTTTTTAAAGAAAGGGGATACATCTGGTTGGAATAAATCGTCTAAAATTGTTGTATCCACCGCAAAAAAATGGTAATCTAAGGAAATGAAGGGCCCGAAATGATTGTTGTTATCATTAAAGCCCTAACATAAAAAAGATTTTTTCTTATAAAGGAGAACGGTCAATATGGAAAAAAAAGATTTTCACGTAGTAGCAGAAACAGGGATTCATGCACGTCCTGCAACTTTATTAGTGCAAGCTGCAAGCAAATTTAACTCTGACATTAACTTAGAGTATAAAGGAAAATCAGTTAACCTTAAATCAATCATGGGAGTTATGTCTCTAGGTGTTGGCCAAGGTTCTGATGTTACTATCACTGCTGAAGGTGCTGACGAAAAAGAAGCAATCGAAGCAATCGTAGAAACAATGAAAAAGGAAGGATTATCCGAATAATGGTTGAATTACTAAAAGGTATTGCCGCAAGTGATGGCGTTGCCGTTGCGAAAGCTTATCTGCTAGTACAACCGGATTTATCTTTCAAACAAAATAATGTGGAAGACACTGCTGCCGAAGAAAAGCGTTTAGACGACGCTTTGGCAGCTTCTTCTGCTGAATTAGAAAAAATTCGGGATAAAGCAGCAAAGAGCTTAGGTGAAGAAGAAGCACAAGTTTTTGATGCCCATTTAATGGTTCTTTCAGATCCAGAAATGATTGGCCAAATCAAACAACATATTCAAGACAACAAAGTAAATGCTGAAAGCTCTCTTAAAGAAGTAACTGATATGTATATCGGCATGTTCGAGGCGATGGATGATAACGCTTATATGCAAGAACGTGCGGCAGATATTCGTGACGTTACAAAACGTGTATTGGCACATTTGCTAGGCGTGACGTTGCCAGATCCATCGATGATCGATGAAGAAGTTGTCGTTGTGGCACATGACTTGACTCCAAGTGATACTGCCCAATTAGATAAAAATTTTGTAAAGGCTTTTGTTACTGATATCGGAGGTCGTACCTCTCATTCAGCAATCATGGCTCGTTCTTTAGAGATTCCAGCGATCGTTGGAACAAAAGAAATCACCGCTAAAGCTAAAGATGGTGATTTGCTTGCAGTTAACGGGATTACTGGTGAAACAATCGTGAACCCTACAGATGAACAAGCAGCTGAATACAAAAAAGCTGGTGAAGAATACGCAACGCAAAAAGCAGAATGGGATAAGCTGAAAGATGCTGAAACTGTTACTGCTGACGGCAAACATTTTGAACTAGCTGCCAATATCGGTACACCAAAAGATCTTGAAGGTGTTCATAACAATGGCGCAGAAGCGATTGGTTTGTATCGTACTGAGTTCTTGTACATGGATTCTTCAGATTTCCCAACAGAAGATGATCAATTTGAAGCCTATAAAGCTGTTTTAGAAGGCATGGGTGACAAACCAGTAGTCGTTCGTACAATGGATATCGGTGGCGATAAAGAGTTACCATATTTGACGTTACCTCACGAAATGAATCCATTCTTGGGTTATCGTGCATTACGTATTAGTTTATCTGAACTAGGCGATGATATGTTCCGTACACAATTACGTGCATTATTACGCGCATCTGTTTATGGTAATCTACGGATTATGTTCCCAATGGTTGCTACGTTAAAAGAATTCCGTGCAGCGAAGAAATTGTTCAATGAAGAAAAAGAAAAACTTGTTAAAGAAGGCGTGAAAGTTTCTGACACGATCCAAGTCGGAATCATGATCGAAATTCCTGCTGCAGCTGTATTGGCTGACAAGTTTGCCAAAGAAGTAGACTTCTTCAGTATTGGAACCAATGATTTGATCCAATATACAATGGCAGCTGACCGGATGAATGAACGCGTATCATACCTGTATCAACCTTACAATCCATCTATCTTACGTTTGATTAAAAACGTAATTGATGCAGCTCATGCTGAAGGTAAGTGGGCTGGTATGTGCGGCGAGATGGCCGGCGACCAAACGGCTGTTCCATTATTAATGGGTATGGGATTAGATGAGTTCTCTATGAGTGCGACATCTGTTCTTAGAACTCGTAGCTTGATGAAACGTCTATCAACAACTGATATGGCTGAATTAGCTGACAAGGCATTGAAAGAATGCGATACGATGGAAGAAGTCGAAGAATTAGTTAAGCAATACGTAAAATAAACCAAGAAACATCAACCGTTGTCTATTTTAGGCAACGGTTTTTTTGTATTCATACATAAAAAGAGGTTCTTTTTCACATTAAAATCAGACCATAGGTTGAGATAAAGCTCAAAACCTTATGATATAATTGATTTGTTTTTAAGGAGGCAGCATATGAAAATATTACTTTACTTTGAAGGCCAAAATATGATTGGAAAATCGGGCATTGGTCGTGCTTTAAGCCATCAAAAAAGAGCCCTATCTTCTGTAGGCATTGAATATACACTTGATCCTAAAGCGACAGATTATGATCTGTTACATATTAATACGTATGGACCCAAAAGTTTACACCTAGTGAGAAAGGCGAAAAAAATGGGAAAAAAAGTCATTTTTCATGCGCATTCGACAGAAGAAGATTTTCGTAATTCATTTATCGGTTCGAACCAGTTGGCTCCTTTAGTGAAAAAATGGTTAGTTGGATTGTATCAACAAGCAGATCACTTGATCACTCCGACTCCTTATTCAAAAAAATTATTGCGCAGTTATGGCTTGACTCAGCCAATTTCAGCGATTTCAAATGGCATTGATTTAAAAAAATATTATCCTGATGAAAAAAAAGAAGCAGCTTTTCGTAAGTATTTTAATTTAACAGCAACACAAAAAGTGATTATTTGTGTTGGGTTGTTTTTTGAGCGGAAAGGGATCTTGGATTTTGTTGAGCTGGCGAAAAAAATGCCTGACTATACGTTTATTTGGTTTGGTGATGTACCGATGGCTTCAATCCCAGCGAATATTCGTAAAGTTGTAAAAAAAGATCATCCTAAAAATGTACTTTTCCCAGGCTATATCAACGGGGATTTGATTGAAGGAGCCTATTCAGGTGCAGACTTGTTCTTCTTTCCTTCTTATGAAGAAACAGAAGGAATCGTGGTCTTGGAAGCTTTAGCAAGTCAACAGCAAGTTTTGTTGAGAAATATTCCAGTCTATGATGGGTGGATGGAGGATCATAAAAATTGTTACATGGGAAATAACAATCAAGAATTTGAACACTTGATCCATCAATTGGTTGAGCATCAGTTGCCAAATCTTTCGATGGCTGGTTTCAAAACCGCGCAAGAAAAAAGTATCACGCAAATTGGTGAAGAGTTGAAAGCTGTTTATCAAGCAGTCTTAGAACAACCTTATGATCATCAGATTTATGCAAAAGTCACGAGATAGTTTGGAGGAATAGACGTGCGAATCGGTTTTTTTACAGATACTTATTTCCCTCAAGTCAGTGGGGTAGCAACGTCAATCAGAACATTAAAAAATGAACTTGAAAAACAAGGTCATGAAGTATATATCTTTACAACAACAGATCCAGAGGCAGATGAGTTTGAAAAAGACATTGTTCGAATGCCCAGTGTTCCTTTTGTTTCTTTCACAGATCGTCGGATCGTCGTACGAGGAATTTGGTTTGCTTATCGAATCGCCAAAGAATTAGAATTAGAAATTATCCATACTCATACAGAATTTGGTGCCGGTTTTTTAGGGAAAATGGTCGCCAATCGCTTACGAATCCCGGTGGTGCATACGTATCACACGATGTATGAAGATTATCTGCATTATATTGCCAATGGAAAAGTTGTTAGACCTACTCACGTTAAACATTTCATTAAAATGTTTATCAATCATTCAACAGGAGTCGTCTGTCCGAGTAAACGTGTAGTAGATACATTAAAACGTTATGAAGTAGATATCCCAATGCGGATTATCCCGACAGGCATTGAAGTCGCAAAATTTATTCGTCCAGAGATTACCAAAGAAGATACTGATCATTTAAGAGAGAAGTTAGGCATCCAAAAAGATGAATTGATGATTCTCTCATTGAGCCGTATTTCTTATGAAAAAAATATCCATATTATCGTTCAGCAGTTTTCAGACATCCTGATGAGTTATCCAACAGCGCGACTTGTAATCGTGGGGAAAGGGCCTTATCGAGAAGAATTGGAAGAAATGACCCATGAATTGGGTATCGATGAATATGTTCAATTTACTGGAGAAGTTTCCCATGAAGACGTAGCGTATTATTATCATGCAGCAGATTACTTTGTCAGTGCATCAACTTCAGAAACACAAGGATTGACCTATGCCGAAGCGATTGCTTCAGGAACTCAATGTGTTGTTGAAGGTAATGACTATTTAAATCAGTTATTAGATGATGATTCTTTAGGAACCACTTTTGAAAAGGATGAAGACTTCAGTGATAGTTTTATCCGTTATGTTCAGCAACAGATCCCTTTAGATCCACAAATTCGTCAAAATAAGTTGATTGAGATCTCTGCGGAACGATTTGGCAACGAGGTATTGAAATTTTATCAAGAAATGCTTGTTTATTATGCTGAACACCACAGTGAAGGAAGAGTACCGACTCGAACTGTCCAAAAAATGCGTGTTAGAATCAATTCGTTTAGAAATGGCGAAGATAAATAAAGCCGAAATCCATCTCTTCATGTATACTGGAGATGGATTATTTTTTTGGGAGGTAGACAATATGAAAATTGGATTCATCGGTACAGGCGTTATGGGAAAATCGATCGTTCAGCATTTTTTAACTGCAGGTCATGAAGTGACAGTGTACAATCGTACAAAGAGTAAAACAGATGAATTAGTGGCTAATGGTGCTGTTTGGCATGAAACACCGGCAGAGATCACTGCAGCCAGTGAGATAGTCTTTTCAATGGTCGGCTATCCAAGCGATGTTGAAGAAATCTATTATGGAATAAATGGGATTTTCTCTGTAGATATTACAGCAAAGATCTTTGTAGATCTGACGACTTCGACACCAACTCTTGCAGAAAAAATTTATCAAACGGCTAAAGAAAAAGGCGCTGCTGCACTAGATGCCCCAGTTTCTGGTGGCGATTTAGGCGCACAAAATGGGACGTTGACGATTATGGTCGGCGGCGATCAACTGACTTATGACCAAGTAGTCCCATTATTTGAAATCATGGGAAAAAGTTATTCATTGCAAGGTGCAGCAGGTGCCGGTCAACATACTAAGATGGCCAATCAAATCATGATTGCTGGAACGATGACTGGGATGACTGAGATGTTAGTTTATGCGAAAGCAGCGAATTTAGATGTACCGAAAGTGTTAGACACATTAGCTGGCGGTGCAGCTCAAAACTGGTCGATGGCAAATTATGCTCCGCGAATTTTAAAAGAAGATTACACGCCAGGATTTTTTGTTAAACACTTTATTAAGGATCTAAAAATAGCTCTTGATGAAGCTGAGAAAATGCAACTTGAGTTACCTGCGACAAAACTAGCAGCCACACTTTATGAGCGCTTGGCTAGTGAAGGCTTTGAAAATGACGGGACACAAGCACTGATCAAATTATGGTGGTCCGAATCTTAAGTTAGATTTAGAAAAAAAATCATAAATTAATTGGTAAAAATCAATGCAAGATACGATTGGATTTGATACAATAAGACAGAATTGAGAAGAAGGGGGGCATCTAGATGAAACATTCACAATTAGTTGCCATTATTAAACGCTTAGAAGCAATGACTGAATCGACTGATAATGAAGTACAATTACGACGTTTTGAAAAAGAAGGCGTGGAAAAATGTACTGTAACTTATGATAATACAACAGAGACATTTGAGCTAACCGAAAGCGACAGCAAACAATCTTACCAATTTGATAATATTGACATCGTTGCGATGGAAATTTATGATTTGATTCAATAAACGGGGAAACCCGTTTTTTTTATACTCTTTTTAAAGTAAAAGGGTTTCATATGATTTTTGATTAAATTTTCATGATAATGCTCTCTTTTTTCTGAAAATTTCGGACAAATCTTTTGAATTTATTAGATTTTAGTCAGAAAATATCATGAGGGGGCAATGCTATGTTAGATAAAGAAGTATACAATCAATTATTTAAACCATCTTTTTCTCAAAAAACGCAAGTAACTTTTTGGGATGGTTCTGTCAAGGAGTATGGGAATACAGAGGGTGAAGTGATCTTTGAGATCATTTTTAATGAAAAGATTCCAGTGAAGGAATTAATCAGCAATGCTTCGTTGGCATTAGGTGAAGCATATATGGACAAGAAGATTGAGATCAAAGGTAATGTACAAGCATTGATCTATGATGTGTATAATCAAGCAAATGGTTTTTTCCATAATAATAATTTTAAAAAATGGATGCCAAAGGAAAAACACACGAAAAAACAATCAGCCCATGACATCCATAGTCACTATGATCTAGGAAATGATTTTTATGAAATGTGGTTAGATCGTACGCTGACTTACTCTTGTGCGTATTTCAAAACGCCAGAAGACACTTTGGAACAGGCACAAATCAATAAAGTCCATCATATTTTAGATAAACTGTTCATTCAGCCTAATGAGACTTTATTAGATATCGGATGCGGCTGGGGAACATTGATTTTGACTGCAGCAAAGGAATACCATGTAAAAGCTAAAGGAATTACTTTGAGTGAAGAACAATACCAACATATCCAAGAAGTTATTGCAAAAGAACATTTAGAAGAGATTGTTTCAGTTGAATTGATGGATTATCGTGATTTAAAAGGAACGTTTGATCATATCACAAGTGTTGGGATGTTTGAACATGTGGGTAATGAAAATCTACAAGAGTACTTCAATATCGTCAGTCAGCATTTAGCACCGAATGGAACAGCATTGATCCATGGAATCAGTCGCCAACAAGGTGGTGCAAAAAATGCCTGGATCAATCAATATATTTTCCCAGGTGGATATATTCCAGGAGTAACAGAATTAGTCGGACATATTACTGAAAATGATTTACAATTACTTGATCTTGAAAGTTTGCGCCGTGATTATCAATATACATTAGAACATTGGACAAAGAATTTTCATCAAGTAGCTGATAAAGTTATCGAACAAAAAGATGAAGCCTTTTATCGTATGTGGGATTTATATCTGCAAGCATGTGCGGCATCGTTCCAAGCAAGTAATATCGATGTCATTCAATATTTATTGGTTCATCCGAATAACAATACGATTCCGATGCATCGGAATGTTTAAGAAACGGCAATGCCGTTTCTTTTTTTGTTGAAAAATTCATTTGATTACCAAAGTAATTTTATAGTAGAATAAGTCAGATGAATTCGATAATAATGATTAATTTTTAGTTAATTAAAAAAATGTTGTTGCATTCAAAAAAAAAATAAGATATAGTTTGAACATCAAATGATTTGATAATCAAACTAATTAGGTGAGGACATGGAAAAAAACTGGGAAGAATTAAATACCTATTTAGTTTCAATTTTCAATGACGTATTGTCGATTGAAGAAAATGAACTAAAGAAGTCACAATTTAGTGATTTAACAATCACAGAGATGCATACTATTGATGCCATTGGGATGTATAAGAAAAAAACGACGACAGAAGTCGCAAGAGAACTGCTAGTAACTGTCGGCACACTGACGACCTCGATTAATCGGTTAGTGAAAAAAGGCTACGTAGAACGTATTCGCAGTGAAGATGATCGTCGGGTAGTCAAACTTGGCTTGACTAAAAAAGGGCGATTGGTCTTTCGAATCCATCAGCATTTTCATCATGAAATGGTCAAAAGTGCGATTAAAGATTTGAATGAAGAAGAACAAGAAGTATTCTTAAAAGCACTAGTGAATCTCTATAGTTACTTAGAAGGGATTAAATGAGTATGAGTTTCGGAAAAATCATTGCGACAGCTCGTTACTTGCCTGAAAAAATCGTGACTAATGATGACTTAGCCGAATGGTTGGATACTTCAGACGAATGGATTCAATCACGGACAGGAATCAAACAGCGACACATTGCAGAGGCAGAAAATACTTCAGATATGTGTAGTCAAGTAGCTAAAAAATTGGTTGATCATACCACGATTGATCCATTGAGCCTAGACTTTATTATCGTTGCTACAATGTCACCAGATTACACTTCACCTTCTGTTGCCTGTCAAGTTCAAGGACAAATCGGTGCAACGCAAGCAATGGCTTTTGATGTAACAGCTGCTTGTGCAGGATTTGTTTATGCCTTGGCCACAGCAGAAAATTTCATCCGCGGAGGTATGCGACGTGGAATCGTCATTGGTGGAGAGAAGACTTCAAAACTATTAGATTGGCACGATCGTTCATCAGCCGTTCTTTTCGGCGATGGTGCAGCGGGTGTTTTATTAGAAGCAACAGAAGAACCTTCTATTATAAAGCAAATGCTGCGAGCGGATGGTAAGCAATCCCAGGCTTTGACTGCCGGGTATCATGCAAACAAAAATATTTTTCATGAGGAAACTGAGACTAGCCCAGCACTTACAATGGATGGTCGCGGTATCTGGAACTTTGCCTTAAATGATGTCACCAAAAGTTTGAAAGAATTTGTTGGAGAGGAATCAGTCGATTATTACCTGCTCCATCAAGCAAATAAACGAATCATTGAAAAAATTGCACGCAAAATGAGTGAACCCCTTGAAAAATTCCCTATGAATTTGATGAACTACGGAAATACCTCAGCAGCGAGCATTCCAATTTTATTGGATGAACTTGTTGAAACAAAACAGTTATCCTTAAATGGAAAACAAAAAATAGTATTGACAGGCTATGGCGGTGGTTTGGCATGGGGCAACCTGCTGATCCAACTGTAAGTTTGTTAAAAATATAAAATTAAAACTTAAACTATCGGAGGAACCAACTTATGACATTCGAAAAAATTCAAGACATCATCGTAGAAGAACTAGGAGTAGAAAAAGACGAAGTAAAATTAGACACGAACATCCAAGAAGATTTAGAAGCAGATAGCTTGGATTTATTCCAAATCATCAACGAAATCGAAGACGAATTTGATGTGAAAATTGAAACAGAAGATGGCATCACAACCGTGAAAGATTTAGTTGAATATGTTGAGAAACAACAAAACGCTTAATAAATAAAATTTTTGGGAATGGCTAGGCATAAGGCCTGGCCTTTCCTGCTATTAGGAGACGATCATGAAAACAGCATTCTTGTTCAGCGGTCAAGGCGCTCAATATAATGGAATGGGCAAAGAATTGTACCAGCAAGAAAAAATTGTGAGAGAAACATTTGAAGAGGCCAGTGATCTGCTAGGTTTTTCGATGGAAGAGCTATGTTTTGAAGACAATGAGCGATTAAACGAAACGAAATATACTCAGCCTGCCATTTTAACAGTTAGTACGGCTTTTTTTCGAGTGTTAACTGAAAAAGGGTATTCCCCAGATGCAGTCGCTGGATTAAGTCTAGGTGAATATACAGCCTTAGTCGCTTCTGGTGCATTGCCATTTAACGAGGCGGTCCCACTTGTTCATCAGCGCGGGCAGTTTATGAGTGAGGCGGCACCAACAGGTAGCGGGAAAATGGTGGCAGTGATGAACACTGCAGCCGAAGTGATTGAAGATTGTTGCCAACAAGCCGCTGAAATCGGGATTGTTTCACCAGCAAACTATAATACTCCGCAACAGATCGTGATTGGCGGTGAAGTCGCTGCAGTCGAAAAAGCGGAAGAGTTATTACAAGCAGCTGGAACAAAACGACTGATTCCATTGAATGTCAGCGGGCCATTCCATACGGCGTTATTAGAACCTGCCAGTCGACGTTTGAAAGAAGTATTGGAAACAATTGCGTTTGCTAAAATGCAAATACCGGTGATTTCTAATACGACGGCTAAAGTCATGCCACAAGATGAAATCGTCTCGTTATTGACCAAACAAGTAATGTCGCCTGTTCGTTTTAGTGACAGCATTGCTACGTTAAAAGAATTAGGTATCTCACGAGTAATCGAAATTGGTCCAGGCAAAACGCTGACGGGCTTCATGAAAAAAATTGACCGCTCATTAGCTACCAGTCACGTAGAAGATGTGAAATCTTTAGCTGATACGCTCCTTTTTTAAATTAGAAATCTCATTATTTTCTTGGAAAGAAATGTAAAATCACAGGGGGTCCGGATGGAATTAACGAATAAAACAGTATTTATTACCGGTAGTAGTCGGGGCATTGGATGGGGCATTGCGCAAGCATTTGCACAAGCAGGCGCAAACATCGTGTTAAATGGACGAAAAGCGATATCGACAGATAAAATTGCTGAGATTGAAGCTTTTGGCGTAAAATGCGTCAGCATTTGTGGAGATATCAGTTCGTTTGATGAAGCAGGAAAAATGATTAAAGAATGTGAAGAGACGATTGGTTCGATCGATATTTTAATCAATAATGCCGGTATTACTAAAGATCAACTGCTTTTACGAATGAAACCCGAGGATTTTGATGCTGTTATGGCGGTCAATTTGAAGGGAACCTTCAATATGACTCAGCAAGTATTAAAAAAAATGATGAAAAAACGGGTAGGAGCTATTATCAACCTTTCCAGTGTAGTAGGTGTGATCGGAAATGTTGGACAAAGCAATTACGCGGCAAGTAAAGCAGGTGTGATCGGATTCACTAAAGCTGTAGCAAAAGAAGTTGCTCCGCGAGGAATTACTTGCAATGCGATCGCTCCAGGTTTTATCAAAACAGATATGACAAACGGGTTAAAAGAGAACGTCAAAGAACAGATGGAAGGCCAGATTCCGCTGAAATGTTTTGGCAGTGTGGCTGATGTGGCAAATGCTGCCCTATTTTTAGCACAAAATGGCTACATTACAGGACAAGTACTAAATGTTGATGGCGGAATGGTCATGTAAAGAAAGGACGGATAAAAATGAATCGTGTCGTAATTACAGGATTTGGCGTTGCCTCACCGATTGGTAATGATGAAGAAACATTTTTGAAAAATTTAAAAGAAGGAAATCATGGCTTTGGTCCGATTACACGATTTGATGCCAGTCAAACGGGAATCACATTGGCTGCAGAAGTCAAAGATTTCCCTTTAGAAAAATATTTTATAAAAAAAGATACGAAACGAATGGAAACTTACTCACTGTATGCGATCTATTCAGCGTTTGAAGCATTAAAGATGAGTGGAATTGATACCGAACAAGAGGATATGGAACGTTTTGGTGTAATGATTGGCTCAGGTGTGGGTGGTCTTGGAACGATCCAAGATCAAGTCTTGAAAATGGACGCAAAAGGTCCGGCCCGAGTTTCTCCGATGTTTGTTCCCTTAGCAATCGTCAATATGGCAGCAGGAAATGTAGCATTGCGAATTGGAGCAAAAGGTATTTGTACCAGCACAGTAACAGCTTGTGCTAGCGGAACGCACTCAATCGGTGAAGCTTTTCGCAACATCAAACATGGCTATTCAGATGTAATCATTGCAGGTGGAGCGGAATCATGTATCAACAAAATCGGCATCTCAGGATTTGCGGCCTTGACGGCGTTAAGTACCTCAGAAGATCCTCAACGAGCATCTATTCCATTTGATACTAAGCGTGATGGATTCGTTATGGGAGAAGGAGCAGGTGTCTTAGTTTTAGAATCGCTGGAACATGCACAAAAACGTGGAGCGAAGATTCTCGGTGAAATCGTGGGCTATGGAGCTACGTGTGATGCATACCATATGACGGCCCCATCACCAGACGGCGAAGGCGCGGCTCGTGCCATCAAAGAAGCCATCAAAGAAGCTGGAATTACACCGGCTGACGTGAATTATGTGAATGCTCATGGAACGAGTACACAGGCCAATGATAAAGCAGAAAGCCAGGCAATTGAAACAGCGTTAACTAAAAATGCCTATGTCAGCAGTACCAAGTCATTGACTGGTCATCTACTAGGCGGGGCTGGCGGTGTAGAAGCTATTGCATCTTTATTAGCGATCCAACACCAATTTATTCCGCCAACTGCCAATATTCAAGAAGTAGATCCAGAGATCAAAGCCAATATCGTTGTGAACGAAGCAAAAGAAACGCCAGTCAATTACGCAGTAAGTAATTCTTTAGGTTTTGGCGGTCACAATGCGGTGATCTGTTTGAAACGCTGGGAGGATTAACCATGGAAATCAAGGAAGTCAAAGAACTGCTGAATCAATTCAACGATTCCACATTAACTGAATTTGATTTAAAAGAAGGCAGTTTTGAATTATACATGAATAAAAATCAGACGAGCCGTCAAGTGGCAACTTCGACTCAAGCTGAATCAGTTGTAAAAACAGCAGCTGTTGAGTCCAACACAGCAAGTGACCAGCCTTTGGAAGTAGAGAAGACTTCAGTCGTTGAAAATAAAGGCCAAGTCATTACATCTCCAATCGTCGGAATCGTCTATTTACAACCTTCACCAGAACAAGATGCTTATAAATCAGTCGGTGATTCAGTAAAAAAAGGTGAGACGGTCTGTATCATTGAAGCAATGAAGCTATTAAATGAGATTACTAGTGATTTTGACGGTACGGTCACTGAGATTTTAGTAGAAAACGAAGAAGTCGTTGAATATGGTCAGCCATTGTTTCGAATTGACTAGTACCATTGTGTGAGAAAACTTATTAGTAAAATCAGGAGGAAACAATGTTAACAATCGAAGAAATCAAAGAAATCATCCCACATCGTTATCCGATGTTGTTGATCGACCGAGTAGAAGAATTAGACGCTGGAAAAAGCATTAAAGCCAAAAAAAATGTTTCTGTGAATGAACCATTTTTCCAAGGACATTTTCCTCACGAACCAGTAATGCCTGGCGTATTAATCGTTGAGGCCATGGCTCAAGCTGGAGCTGTCGCATTATTATCAATGGATGAATTTAAAGGGAAAACGGCTTACTTTGGCGGTATCGACAAAGCAAAATTCCGTAAGAAAGTTGTTCCAGGAGATACGTTAATTTTAGAAGTAGAATTAACAAAAGTTCGTTCATCAGCTGGTTGCGGCAAAGGAATCGTCTATGTCGATGGCAAAAAAGTAGCCGAAGCAGAACTAACCTTTATGATTGGATAGATGTCTATGTTTTCAAAAATTTTGATTGCCAATCGTGGCGAGATTGCGGTAAGAATCATCCGGGCGTGTCGTGAATTAGGAATTCAGACAGTGGCGGTTTATTCTGAAGCAGATAAAGAAGCACTGCACACAGAAATGGCGGATGAAGCAATTTGTATCGGTCCAGCTCGTTCAAGTGAGTCTTATTTGAATATGCAAGAAATTTTAAGCGCAGCAATCGTGACAAATGCTGAAGCGATTCATCCAGGATTTGGTTTTTTATCAGAAAACAGTTTATTTGCGACGATGTGTACGGAATGCAACATCAAGTTTATTGGACCAAGTGAAAAAACAATCGATTCGATGGGCAATAAAATCCATGCCCGCCAATTGATGAAACAAGCGGGAGTTCCAGTCATTCCAGGCAGTGATGGCGCAATCGCGACGCTAGAAGAAGCAGAAAAGTTAGCAGATACGATTGGTTATCCGGTGATGTTAAAAGCTGCAGCCGGCGGTGGCGGCAAGGGAATCCGCAAAGTGCCAAACAAAAGTGAACTTGAGCAGCATTTTTTATCGGCTAAATCTGAAGCCATGGCGGCTTTTGGTGATGACGCGATGTATATGGAAAAAATTATTTATCCAGCTCGCCATATTGAAGTACAAATTCTAGGGGATCAACAAGGAAACGTGATCCATTTAGGAGAACGAGATTGTTCGCTGCAACGAAACAATCAAAAAGTTTTAGAAGAAGCACCTTCTGTAGTGATTGGCGAAGAGACTCGCAAAATGTTGGGGGAAATCGCCGTGAAAGCGGGAAAAGCGGTGAACTATGAAAGTGCCGGAACAATCGAGTTTTTACGCGATGAAGCAGGAGATTTCTACTTTATGGAAATGAATACCCGTATTCAAGTAGAACATCCCATCACAGAGATGATTACAGGAATAGATATTGTAAAAAAACAAATCAAGATTGCCGCTGGAGAACCTTTAGGCTTAAAGCAATCCGATGTAGAATTTCAAGGCCATTCCATCGAGTGTCGAATCAATGCTGAAAATCCCGCCTTTAATTTCGCACCTTCACCGGGAAAAATTAACACTCTGCTATTACCAAGTGGCGGCTTAGGCCTACGAGTAGATAGTGCGATGTATAGCGGTGTAACGATCCCGCCTTATTATGATTCAATGATTGCAAAGATCATCGTTCATGGTGAAGATCGTTTTGATGCGCTAATGAAGATGCAGCGGGCTTTAGGTGAATTTGTATCAGAGGGTGTTATCACCAATGTGGAATTCCAAATGGATCTGATCAGTCACCCCAGTGTTTTGTTTGGCGATTATGATACAAGTTTTTTACAAAAAACATTTTTACCAGAGTGGCAACAAAGCGAGTAGGAGGAATTTAGGTGGGCCTTTTTAATAAGAAAAAAAACTACATTCGGATCAATCCTAACCGCGACAGTGCACCGACAACCAAACCAACGGTGCCTGATGATATGTGGGCAAAGTGTCCAAACTGTAAACGTACCTTATATAAAAAAGAAATACGTGCCGAGAAAGTTTGTCCGCATTGCAGCTACAGTTTTCGGATCAGTGCATGGGAACGTTTAGCACTGACGATCGATGAAAAAAGTTTTGTTGATTGGGATAACCAGTTAGAACAGAAAAATCCAATTGATTTTCCTGATTATTCAGCAAAAATTACTGTTACTAAAGAAAAAACAGGATTAGATGAAGCAGTATTGACTGGAAAAGCGGCCATCAACGATCATGCGGTTGGAATCGGTGTAATGGATGCTAATTTTATTATGGGAAGCATGGGGACAGTTGTTGGTGAAAAAATTACTCGGCTTTTTGAAAAAGCCACGCTTGAAAAACTACCTGTGATTCTTTTTACCGCTTCAGGTGGAGCACGAATGCAAGAAGGGATTTTTTCATTGATGCAAATGGCAAAAATTTCTGCAGCAGTCAAACGTCATAGCAATGCTGGTCTACTCTACATCACAGTTTTGACTGATCCGACGACTGGTGGTGTCACAGCCAGTTTTGCAATGGAAGGGGATATCATCTTAGCAGAACCGCAATCGTTAGTAGGTTTTGCTGGACGCCGAGTGATTGAACAGACGATTCACCAGCAATTACCAGATGATTTTCAGAAAGCTGAATTTTTGTTGCACCATGGATTTATCGATCAAATTGTTCCGCGAACGGATCTACGTTCACGATTGACACAATTGGTTGCATTACATCAACAGAAAGGCTGGTGTGAATAATGAGCCTAACTGCTGGAGAAATTGTAAAATTAGCAAGACATCAAGATCGTTTGACCAGCCTGGATTATTTCGAAAAGATCTTTACTGATTTTCAAGAATTTCATGGCGATCGTTTATTCGGAGATGATCCAGCGATTGTTGGCGGTATCGCAAAACTTGCTGGAAAGCCCGTCACAGTTATCGGAATCCAAAAAGGGACTGATCTAAAAGAAAATATGCACCGTCATTTTGGTCAACCGAATCCAGAAGGCTACCGCAAAGCCTTGCGTTTAATGAAACAAGCCGAAAAATTCAATCGACCAGTGATCTGTCTAGTAAATACCCCAGGAGCATTCTGTGGAGTTGAAGCAGAAGAACGAGGCGAAGGAGAAGCAATCGCCCGGAACCTGTTGGAAATGTCTGATCTAAAAGTTCCAATCATTTCGATTATTACAGGCGAAGGCGGCAGTGGCGGTGCTTTAGCCTTAGCTTTGGCCGATGAAGTTTGGATGATGGAATATAGCATCTATGCGATTCTTTCGCCAGAAGGATTTGCTTCGATTCTTTGGAAAGATGGCAAACGAGCGGATGAAGCGGCGGAGTTGATGAAAATCACAGCAGCCGAACTATTGGAATTGACAGTTATTGACCGCGTGATCCCAGAAATGCTGAATGGAAAAAAACTCAGTGAAGATAAGATGATTCATATGATGAAAAAAGCACTGATTGAGAAACTCAATGAACTAACGAACTATTCTACTGAAGAACTAATTGAAAAAAGATACCAACGTTTTCGCAAGTTCTGAAGATCTAGCGACGGCTTTTGCCGTCGTTTTTTTATACTCTTATTTCACATAATAATTAATAATTATACATAAAAATATAGAAAATATGAAATAATATGCTATACTAGAAAAAAGTATTTGGAGGTAGGACTATGAAAAAAGGAATGAAGGTTGTTTTAGCGGGACTGGCTTTAGTTGTATTAACAGCATGTGGTAACAAAGAAGAAGCGGATAAATTAGACACGATTAAAGAAAAAGGAGTCATTAAGGTGGCAACTTCACCAGACTATGCACCATTTGGGTTTCACACAACAATTGATGGAAAAGACAAAATAGTTGGTGCAGATATTGAGATGACAGAAGCAATCGCAAAAAAAATGAATGTAAAAGTTGATTGGGTAGATATGAGTTTTAATGCAGTTTTAGCAGCTGCCAAAGAAGGCAAAGCAGATATTGCGGTTTCAGCGATTTCTGCTACGAGTGAGCGTGAAAAGAGCTTTGATTTTACTGCGGATTATTATACGACTCCGCAAGTTATCGTCATTAATAAACAAAACGCGGATACACTTACTTCGATTGATCAATTCACTAATAAACAAGTTGGTGCACAAAAGGGAACTATTCAAGAAAATATTGTGAAAGATCAACTGAAGAAAGCAAAATTAGTATCGATTGAAAAATTACCAAATATTTTTGTAGAAGTAAAAAATGGATCGTTAGATGGATTGGTCGTTGAAAAAACAGTGGCAGATGCTTATGTTAACAAGAATCCAGAACTGATGATTGCAAATGTTCCCTTGAAAAGTATGAAAGAAGATTCATTACGTATTGCCGTGCCAAAAGGGAATAAAAAATTAGTGAAAGAGTTAAATAAACAAATTAACGAACTAAAAGAAGCTGGGGCCATTGAAAAAATGGTCAAAGCGAATAACCAATTGAAATGAGATCTACCTTGTTGAAATATTTATACATCATAAAACTGAATATATACAATATATAATGGGAAATTCAAAAAAAATCCAATATTTATGCAACAAATTGCTTGTTTTATGAAAATTCCATGCTATAATGAATTCATCAAAAAAAGTTTTCAAAAATAAGCGATTAGTTTTCGGTCTGACAAAAGAGCAAGTAAACTAATAGATAGCTCATTATTTTTGAATAAATGTGTAAAACAATTAGGAGGAAACAGGATGAAAAAGATTACCGGCTTAGTTATGACATTAGTAGCACTAGTTACTTTAGCAGCGTGTGGTGGAGGCAATGATAAATCAGCAGATTCATCATCAAAAGAAAAAACTGAAGATCAATTAGCAGCAATCAAAAAAGCAGGCGTGTTAAAAGTAGCGACTTCAGCTGACTATGCACCATTTGAGTTCCATACAATGGTAGATGGCAAAGATAAAATTGTTGGAGCAGATATTGATTTAGTGAATGAAATCGCCAAAGAATTAGGTGTTAAAGCAGAAATATCTGACATGAGTTTCAATACGGTTTTGGCTTCATTGAAAAAAGGTGAATCTGACATTGCGATCTCAGCAATTTCAGCAACAAAAGAACGTAAAGAACAATTCAACTTTACTGATAACTATTACAACCCACCACAAGTTTTGATTATCAACAAAAAAAATCAAGGTGCATTCACTAGCTTAGCTACTTTAAAAGATAAAAATGTTGGTGCACAAAAAGGATCGATTCAAGAAGGTATCGTAAAAACACAAATCAAAAATGCTAAACTTGTTTCAATCGAAAAAGTACCTAATATGGTAGTTGAAGTGAACAGCGGTTCTTTAGATGCAATGGTTGTAGAAAAAACAATCGCTGAATCGTATGTAGAACAAAATCCAGAATTGATGATTGCAGACATTGAATTGGAACCATCAGAAGATGAAGCTTTTGCTATTGCGTTGCCAAAAGGCAGTGATGAATTACAAACAGAATTAAACAAAATCATCAAAAAGCTAAGTGATGAAGGCAAGATCGATGAATATGTACAAAAAAATCATGAGATAGCCGAAAAATCAGCAGAATAGAGGGAATAAGCATTGAACTTTTCATTTTTAGATAAATACTTATCTTACTTTGCTTCAGGTGCTGGTATCACGGTGATCATCTCACTGGTTACAGTTATATTAGGGACATTGATTGGATTAGCGATGGCTCTGTTAAAGCTTTCTAAACACAAACCGTTAAATTGGTTGGCCAATATCTACATCGAAGTGCTTCGCGGCACTCCGATGTTATTGCAAATCATGATCGGTTTTTTGGTTTTACAAGGATTGTTTCCATCAAAAGATTTGGCTGTAGGTGTATTAACTGTTGATTTGGGACGTTTATTTCCAGGGATGATTGTATTGTCACTAAATTCAGGTGCCTATGTGGCAGAAATCATTCGTGGTGGTATCACTGCTGTAAATTATGGTCAAACAGAAGCGGCTCATTCATTAGGCTTACGACCAGCACAAACGATGCGTTATGTTATTTTGCCCCAGGCTTTGCGCAATATTTTACCGCCTTTAGGGAATGAATTTATTACATTGATCAAAGATTCTTCATTATTGACGGCAATCGGGATCAATGAATTGATGGGTTCTGCTCAAATCGTTATCTCAAATTCTTACATTCCATTAGAACCTTATTTTATCGCCGCTGCGCTTTATTTTGTGATGACGTTTGTCACTTCTCGGCTGCTTAATTTATGGGAGAAAAAACTTGGAAAAGGATATCAAAGATAACGTGAGAGGTGAAAAATAATGACAGAAGCATTGATTCAAATCGAACATTTAAATAAAAAATTTGGCGATAATGAAGTTCTGAAAGATATATCAGCAGAGATTGTTCCAGGCGAAGTGGTCGTAATTATTGGACCGTCGGGTTCGGGAAAAAGTACATTTTTACGATGTGTCAATCTGTTAGAAGTTCCAACATCTGGTTCAATCAGATTTGAAGGAATTGATATCACAGATAAAAAGACCGACATTTTCAAAACGCGGGAAAAAATGGGCATGGTTTTCCAACAATTTAATTTGTTCCCAAATATGACAGTTTTAGACAATATCACGTTATCACCAATCAAAGTTAAAGGATTGACAAAAGCGGCTGCGGAAAAAATTGCCAAAGAACTGTTGGAAAAAGTTGGCTTGTCTGAAAAAGCCGATGCCTATCCACAATCTTTATCAGGTGGGCAACAACAACGGATTGCAATCGCCCGTGCGTTAGCGATGCAACCAGATGTAATGCTCTTTGATGAACCGACTTCAGCGCTGGATCCAGAAATGGTCGGCGATGTCTTGCAGGTAATGCAGCAATTAGCTAAAGAAGGCATGACTATGATGATTGTAACCCATGAAATGGGCTTTGCTAAAGAAGTTGGGGATCGTGTGATCTTCATGGACGGTGGCGTGATTGTCGAAGAAGGTACGCCTGAAGAAGTGTTTGATCAAACAAAAAATGCACGAACAATCGATTTTCTATCAAAAGTATTATAAAATAGATGAGACTAGGCAAAGAAAGCCTAGTCTTTTTTTAAACCTTTAGAGTCAAATGTAGAGTTTTCAAAAAAATTGCGTTATAATCAGGTTTTGTAGAAGTATAAATAAAGTTATAGGAGTTGCCATGTTAGATAAATTCAAACCAACGTGGATGGTCGAAGCCATTTATCAAATAACCCCGGAACAATTAAAAGCTCATGGATTCAAAGCGGTCTTGACGGATTTAGACAATACGCTGATTGCTTGGAACAATCCTAACGGTACAAAAGAGCTGCTTGATTGGTTAAAAATGATGGATGAAGCGGGTATTCCTGTAGTCGTCGTTTCAAATAACAAAGCCAGTCGTGTGGCGCAAGCGTTAGAAAGTTTCCAATTAGATTTCGTCTCACGGGCAATGAAACCTTTTTCAGTGGGGATAAAAAATGCTCAAGAACAACTGGGAATGACCCAAGAGGAGATCGTCATGATTGGTGATCAACTGATGACAGATATTCGTGGCGCGAGTGCGGCAGGTATCCGTAGCATTCTTGTCCAGCCAATCGTTGATACAGATGGTTGGAACACAAGAATCAATCGCTTTTTTGAACGTCGTGTGATGCATATTTTACTGCGCAAAGATCCTGAGATGAAATGGAAGAGTGAATTATAAATGGAAGAAGAATTATTTTGTATCGGCTGTGGCGCTAAAATTCAAACAGAGCAACCGGATAAATTGGGGTATACTCCGCAATCAGCTTTAGAAAAAGGATTAGCAAATGGAGAAGTATATTGTCAACGCTGTTTTCGCTTACGACACTATAACGAGATTCAAGATGTTTCGTTGACAGACGATGATTTTTTACGCTTATTGAATGAACTAGGCAAAGCAGATGCATTGATTGTCAATGTCGTTGATATTTTTGATTTCAATGGTTCATTGATTCCTGGCTTGCATCGGTTTGTCGGTGACAACCCTGTATTATTAGTCGGTAACAAAGTGGATTTGTTGCCGAAATCATTAAAAAGAGGGCGCTTGACTCAGTGGATGAGAGAACGTGCACACGAAGAAGGCTTACGACCAGTCGATATTTTGTTGGCTAGTGCACGTAAATCACATGAAATGAGTGAGCTATTAGAAAAAATCGAAGAATATCGAGATGGTCGGGATGTTTATGTCGTTGGTGTGACCAATGTCGGAAAATCAACATTAATCAATCAGATTATTAAACAAACAGCTGGTGTGCAAGATTTGATCACGACTTCGCAATTTCCAGGAACTACGTTAGATAAGATTGAGATTCCGTTGGATGATGGGCACTATCTCTTTGACACACCTGGGATTATCCACCGTCATCAAATGGCTCATTATCTTGGAAAAAAAGACCTAAAAATCATTGCACCGCATAAAGAAATCAAACCAAAAGTTTATCAATTGAATGCGGGTCAAACATTGTTCTTAGGCGGTTTAGCTCGTTTTGATTTCATTCAAGGCGATCGTGCCTCTTTTGTCGCATATGTTTCAAATGACATTGAACCCCATCGGACAAAACTAGAAAAAGCCGATGCTTTTTATGAAAAACATGTCGGTGGTTTATTACAGCCGCCACGACCAGATGAAGTAGCCGATTTTCCAGAGTTGGTTCGCTTTGAATTTTCAATCAAAGAAAAGACAGATATCGTCTTTGCTGGATTAGGTTGGGTAACTATAACCAAACCGGCAGTTGTAGCCGGCTGGGCACCTAAAGGAGTCGATGTTCTGACTCGCAAAGCATTAGTTTAAAGAAATTATCCAAATAAGGGGTGTATCAATGGAATTAAGAGGAAAGCAAAAACGGTTTTTACGGAGTCAAGCACATCATTTACAACCAATCTTTCAAATTGGCAAACATGGAGTAAATGAAGCGATGATCGTTCAAATCGCTGAAGCATTGGAAAAAAGAGAATTGATCAAAATCAGTTTATTACAAAATACTGATGAGATCGCAGAAGACGTAGCTCATATTTTAGAAGAAAAAACTACGTGCAAAGTCGTTCAAATCATTGGGCGAGTGTTAGTTTTGTACAAAGCATCAAGTAAAGAAAAGTATCAGAAAATATCAAAAGAGGTTCGCAGTATTTAATCTTGATTAAAAATGAGGAGGAATAACGAGTGTACCAAGATGTCTTAACGATTCCTAAAGTCGATCCGCTAACCGCAACTACCATGCCGAAAAAGCAAGTAGGATTGCTAGGAGGAAATTTTAATCCAATTCATCAAGCTCATCTAATGATTGCAGAACAGGTGGGACAAAAAATGGGATTAGATGAAGTACATCTGTTGCCAAGTTATTTACCGCCGCATGTAGATGAAAAGAAGACAATCGACAGCACACATCGTTTAGCGATGGTCAAACTGGCGATTGAAGACAATTCTTTTTTATCAGTTGATACAAGAGAACTTGCTCGCAAAGGAAAAAGTTATACAATTGACACGCTGTTGGAGATGACAGCAGAAAACCCTGAGATAGAATACTATTTTATTATCGGCGGAGATGAAGTTGCTTATCTGCCAAAATGGCATCGAATTGATGAATTGATTCGTATCGTTAATTTTGTAGGGGTTAAACGAGCCGGCTATACATTGGAAAGTCCTTATCCGATTATTTGGGTAGATGTTCCGGAAATCCAATTGTCATCTTCTTATATTCGTAAACAAGTCAAACAAGGATGTTCCATTCGTTATCTTGTGCCTGAGCGGGTACGAGAATATATTGCGGAAGAAGGATTGTATCTTGATGAATTATAGTGCTGATTATACGGCAATGGATCGTGAAGCTTTGATGCAAGCTGTTCAGATGCGTATGAGTGAGCGACGCTTTACCCATGTTTTAGGGGTGGAAGAAACGGCGGTTGCTTTAGCAAAACGTTTTGGAGGATCTATAGAAAAAGCAAGCATTGCTGCGTTGGTCCATGATTATGCAAAAGAGCGTACGGATGAAGAATTTCAGTTAGCTATCGAGCAAGGTCCTTATGAAAATAAAACAGAATTATTAAAATACGGCAATGCCATCTGGCACGGACTTGTTGGGGCATACTTTGTCGCACAGGAGTTAACTATTACCGATGAGGAAATCTTAGACGCTATTCGTTTACATACTACTGGAGCAGCGGAGATGTCTTTATTGGCCAAGATCATTTATGTAGCAGATTATATCGAACCTGGTAGAAAGTTTCCTGGTGTCGAGGATGCACGGGTGATCGCATTTAATGATTTGGATCAAGCAGTTGCATTCGAAACCAAACACACACTTCTTCATTTGATTGAAGGGGAGAACCTCATTTACCCCAAGACACTTGAAACGTATAATCGTTGGGTGTGCGGGTTAGAATAGAATTTTTTGTTAGAGGCGTTCTTTTCATTGGAAGATGATCTGAACAAGCAAGTATAGTTTCACATAATAAGGAGGAGAATTATCATAGATAGTAAAAATATGTTAGAAATCGCCGTGAAGGCAGCCGATTCAAAACGAGCGACGGATATCGTAGCGTTGAATGTTTCAGAAGTTTCATTATTGGCCGATTATTTTATGATTTGTTCAGCTAATTCTGATCGTCAAATTAATGCAATCGTAGAGGCGATCATTGATAAAGAAGAAGAAGCGCAAGTAGAGGTTAAACGAGTTGAAGGAAAAGATGGTGGAAAATGGGTCTTGATCGACTTAGGAGATGTCATCGTTCATGTCTTCAGTGCTTCTGAACGCGAATTTTATAATTTAGAGAAATTATGGTCAGATGCTCCGCTTGAAAACATCGAGGCTTGGTTAGATTAATGGCCTATGAGACGTTTGCCTTTGTTTATGACGAAGTGATGGATGAATCATTGTATCAGCAATGGCTAGATTTTTCTTTGCGCCGTTTACCACAGACGACCAACCAAATTTTAGAACTGGCTTGCGGAACAGGTGCGTTAGCCGTAGAATTTGCTAAAAATGGATTTGAAGTCACTGGCTTAGATCTGTCAGAAGAAATGCTGACATTGGCGAGTGATCGTGCTATCCAAGAAGAAGTTTCCATCAATTGGGTTGCCGGAGATATGTTGGATCTGACTGATATCGGCACCTATCAAGCAGTGACTTGTTTTTCTGATTCGCTTTGCTATATGCAAAACGCGACTCAAGTCAAACAAGTTTTTGCCGGGGTCTATCAATTATTAAAAGATTCTGGAACATTTATTTTTGATGTTCATTCGACGTATCAGATTGATGAAGTCTTTCCCGAATATAGTTTTCACGATCAAACAGAAGACTTTGCTTTTTTATGGGATAGTTATTCTGGAGAGGTAGAACACAGTATTGAGCATTTTTTGACTTTCTTTGTAAAAAAAGCAGGCACGCAATTTGAACGCTTTGATGAATTACACAAAGAGCGGACTTATCCATTAGATAAATATCAAAAAATGTTGACTGAAATTGGCTTCAAAGTTGAAGTTTTTGCAGATTTCACAGATGAGAGTCCTAATAAGACAAGTAAACGCTGGTTTTTTGTCTGCCAAAAATAGCCGAGAGCAATCTCGGTTTTTTTGTTACGAGAAAGGAGTGAGAAGATGCGTAGTTGCGGAATTGTGGTGGAATATAATCCTTTTCATAACGGGCATCGCTACCATGCACAGCAAGCCCGAGAATTAAGTGGTGCTGAAGTCATCGTGGCGGTGATGAGCGGGAATTTTTTGCAGCGTGGGGAGCCAGCAATCATTGATAAATGGTCACGCACACAGGCCGCTTTGAAAAATGGGGTCGATCTTGTCGTCGAATTGCCTTTTGCTTGGGCCGTCCAATCGGCGGATTATTTTGCCAAAGGCAGCATCAAGCTATTGCAAGCATTGAAGTGTGAGGCCTTATGTTTTGGTACAGACAGTACCGCTGCATTTGATTATGCTGGTTATGGCCGCTTTTTTATTGAAGAAAAATCAGCGATTGACCAACTCTTCCATGAATTGCCGATTGGTTGGAGTTATCCTGAAAAAATGGCAGAAGTTGTGTCGCAATTATATCCTAAGGCACAAGATTTTCCACCGAACCATCTCTTAGGCTTGAGTTATGCAAAAGAAAATGCGACATATAATCAACCAATGGAGATTTTTCCACTGCCGCGAAAAGATCAAGGATACCATGATGCTTCATTAGTGACTGATCAGTTTGCCAGCGCTACTGGAATCCGTCAAGCTGTTTTAGCAGGTGGAGATTTTGCTGATTTTGTGCCGGTTGAAACGTTGGATACCCTCAGACATACCCATATTTCATGGACTGACTTTTGGCCGTATTTAGATTATCAACTGCGGGCAAGTTCTCTAACGACTCTTCAAGAAATTTATCAGATGAATGAAGGGCTGGAACATCGATTAGTTGAACAAGGAGCGAAAAATTTTCCTGAATTTTTGCAAGCCATCCGTACAAAACGTTACACACAGCCACGTTTGCAACGGCTTTTGACCTATGTCTTATTGCAAGTTAAAACAGCTGAAATAAAAGCAGAGCAAGAACATACGATGCTGCATGTTTTAGGTTTTACTGATCAAGGGAAAAAATATTTGAATCAGATAAAAAAACAAGTTCCGCTGCCAATAGCGGCAAAGATTGGACAAAAGGAAAAGAAAAATCATTTTTTGACCTATCGTGCCGATCAAATCTACCAATTGATCCATCCAGAAGAACAAACAATCGGGCGATTTCCGCTTCGAGCATAAAAAATACTTTCCAAAGCGTATGGGAGTCGTTATAATGAGAAAGTATGAAATTAACGAAAGAGAAGTGAAAATATGGGACGTAAATGGGCGAATATCGTGGCTAAAAAGACCGCGAAGGATGCAAACAACAGTAAAATTTACGCTAAATTTGGGATTGAAATTTATGCAGCAGCAAAATCAGGTGAACCTGATCCGCATGCTAATCAAAAATTACGTTTCGTTATTGAACGGGCAAAAACGTATAATGTTCCAAAACATATCATTGATCGAGCAATTGAAAAAGCTAAAGGTTCTGGCGATGAGGATTTCCAAGAGCTACGTTATGAAGGTTTCGGGCCGAATGGTTCAATGGTGATCGTTGATGCCTTAACAAACAACGTTAACCGAACAGCTTCAGATGTTCGTGCGGCTTTTGGTAAAAATGGCGGGAACATGGGTGTTTCTGGTGCAGTTGCGTATATGTTCGATAACACGGCACTGTTTGGTTTTGCAGGAGAAGATGCAGATGAAATTTTGGAATATCTGATGGATAAAGACATCGATGTGCGTGATGTAGTCGATGAAGAAGGTCAGGTCATTGTTTATGGCGAACCAGAAGATTTCAATGCGATCCAAGAAGCGTTAAAAGAAAAAGGTATCACAGACTTCACTGTTGCAGAGATGCAGATGATTCCACAAAATGAAGTCACATTGACAGGTGAAGATTTAGAAAAATTTGAAAAAATGATCGATGTGTTGGATGAATTAGAAGATGTCCAACAGATTTATCACAACGTCGAATTAGACGATTAAAAAAGACCGGAAAGGGCTCAGCTCTTTTCGGTCTTTCGCTTTATGGATACTTATTTTTTTAGTTTAATGCTTTTTGAATATAAAGCGTTTCTGGAATCATTTCTAGTAGAGGACTCTTTCTACCAATTACTAATAGATTCAATTCGTGCATTGCGCGGGTACAAACAGTATAAAGAATCAGCTTATCTTGTTCAGTATGGTAATTTTCTGGCGAGACATTCCAAGCAAATACTCGATCGAATTCCAATCCTTTGGCTAAATAAGTCGGAATGATAATCAGATTTTTTTTCATGAAATCTTCTTCGTCAGTCAACAGCTGTACTTGTTTTTTTTGTTCAGCTGTCAATTGATTATAAAGTGCCTGACATTCCTCGACTGTTTTTGCGATGATAGCAGTTCGCCAGTATTTTGCAGCTTCAGCAGTTGCTTCAATCTGATGGACCAAGCTGTCAATCATTTGACGAGAATCATTGGCATAATAAACTTTCGGCCGATCACCTACACGAGCTGTCAATTCTACTCGGTTTTCTTGGGTCAAGAATTGATTGGCAAAATTAGTGATCTCTTCAGTTGAACGATAGCTGGTCGTCAATTCAAAATGAGTCAACGTTTGATCAGGGAAAATCTGTTCTAATGAGTGGACCATACTTTCATTCCCAAAGACTTTTTGGTTCAAGTCACCACATAAAGTATAAGTAGCTTTTGGATACAGATGGCGTAATAAAGCAACTTGTGCTGGAGAAAAATCTTGCATCTCATCGATAAAAATGAAACGGGCCTTTTGCTTCACATCTAATGGGTGGATGGATTTCATTAATAGAAATAACAATGTTCCATCTTCTAAACTAAGATCTTTTTGTTTGAAATCGCCCAATAATTCTTCAAGCATTAATTTCCAATCAGCTTGGTTCAAATGGTAACGAGTGAGCAGTTGATTGGGGATGTTTTGTAAGAAATGAAGATATTGTTTGGCATAATTGATAAAACCAAAACGAGTAATCTGTCTTCTCAGAGGCCGCAGTTTTTTTCGAACGACTTTTTGTGTCATCTGACGACGCAAACGGCGTTCAGCCTTTTCTGAATCTTCCATATTGGGATTATTGGCAAACGCCGCTTCCACCAATTCATCGGCGGCTTCTTTGGCCCAATCTTTCTTCATTTCGTCTTTTTCTAAACCGCCTAGTTTTTTCAAAAGTTTTGTTTGCAATAACTGCATCCGCTGATACATCGGCAATTCGGGATTGGCTTCTTGATACCAAGCACGAATTTGTTTTTTTGAGATCAACACGTCCTGTTTCAGTTTGAGATCACGGAATAAAGGACCAAACGCCGCGATGCGAGCAACGTAATCATACAATTCTTGTACGATAGCAAAACTGCTTTTAGCGCGTAAAATCCGATCATCTTGTCCAGAAAGAAAGACTTCTTCATGACTTTCTTCAGTATGAATCTGATAAGTAGGCAATAAAGCACTCAAAAAAGTTTTGAATGTCTCAGTAGGTATGCCGCTTTCACCTAAAGAGGGCAAAACAGTCGAGATATAGTCTGAGAAAATGTGATTAGGAGAAAACAAAAGGACTTGTTCATTGTCTAACCATTTGCGATTATGATACAGCAAATAGGCGACTCGTTGGAGCAAAGCAGAAGTCTTGCCGCTGCCGGCGATGCCTTCTACTACCAAAACTTTACTTCTTGCATCACGAATGATTTCGTTTTGGGAGCGTTGGATTGTAGCGACGATGTTTTTCATATGGTTAGAAGAAGCTTCATCTAAAATCTCTAAGAGAAAATCATCATTGATTGCTTCAGAAGTATCTACCATTGATAAAATTTGACCTTCGCGGATTTTAAATTGGCGTTTTAATTGAAGTTCGATGGGAATGATCGCATCGTGTGCTTCATATTGTGTTTGGCCTAACGTTCCTTCGTAATAAAGGTTAGCGATCGGTGCACGCCAGTCGATTACAACAGTTTCTTCTTGTGTGTCTCGCAACGAAGCGATTCCTAAATAAAGGGTCTCAGTTTCTTGATCTTCTTTAAAATCAATTCGAGCAAAATAAGGATTCTCGCCCATCAATTTAAGGACTCTTTGCCGTTTTTCCTGAGAAGCCAGTGTTTGATAACGTAAAAGTAATTCAGCTTCGTGTTGTCGTGTATCTGCCATTGTTTCAGCTAAAGCCTCGAAGGAACCCCCTTGAACTCGTTGATCGGCATTTGTTAGCATGTCGGTATCAAATTTGGCTTTCGTTTCTTTTTTTTGGTTGTCCAAAAAGGCTAGTTCCTGTTGGATCAAAGCGCTTGTCTGTTGGACGTGCTCTTGTTCGTATTCTCTTGCGTTCATTGAGCATCCCCCTCTATTTTTCCATCGACTGTTTATAACAGCATAACAGTATAGCATATAAGAAGGAGGAGAAGCAAAAAGTTGAGTTTATGCAAAAGAAGCTGTGACCAGCGTCACAGCTTCTTTTTAGAAAGAGTCAGAGTTATTGTCATGTGCTCGTTTTATCTGAGCAAGATCAATTCGTTTCATTTTATACAATTCTTTCGTGGCCCGTTTGGCTTTTGCAACATCAGGGTCGTTGGTCCAATCGAGGAGCTGTCTGTTCATTGTTTGCCAATAGACACCGTAACGATCTTCCATCCAACCGCAAGGCCATTCTTTTCCAGCATCGGTGAGAGCACCCCAAACTTGATCGATGTCTGCTTGATCTTTAAAGTAGAAATAAAAAGAATTTGCCATTGAAAAACTAAACGCATGTTTTTCAGGACTGTCCATGATGATTAAATCATGCCCGCGCAATTGGAATCCAGAGGCACGCAGCCGCTCTTCTTTGCCTTTGATGACAAAAGTTTGTTTGCCGCCAAAGACATTGATCCATTCGTCGATCGCCGCTTGGGCCAAACCAAAGTTTTCATTGGCAAACATGATACAAGGAACAATCGTTTGTAAACTATCACCTAAGCGAACTTGCCATGAAAAACCATAACGATCGTTGGTCCAGCCGTATTTACCCAACTCTGGATAATCGGTTAAAGGCATTAAGGTCTCACCTTGTTGATTCAATCGCTCCCAAACATAATGGAGTTGTTCTTCGTTTTCACAGTTAACGACATAGGAGATAGACGGTGTTGGTTTAAATAAATCGCCGCCGTTTAGTAAAAGAAATTCACAGCCGGCTAATTCTAACGTGATAGTTAAGTGATCACCGATTTTTCCATGGTCATCGGTCATAAAATAAGTTTCATTTTTTTTGTGACTATCTTCAAAAATAGACAGATAAAACTCTGCAGCTTCAGGCAGTTGTCCATCAAACCATAAACAACAACCAAATTGCTGTTCCATGGAAATCCATCCTTTCTTTAATAAAGATTGATGTGCCAAATGATGTCATATTGATCTTTGACCATACCGTATTGTTCTGCCCAAAAAGTTTTTTCAAGCGGCAATAAAATTGTTCCATTTTCTGCTAGGCGCTGAAAAATATCTAAAGCTTCCTCAGCGGTTTTTGCATTGAATACTAAAGCCATGTTATTTCCAACAACTAGCGGCGGTGCTAAACTTTCAGGACTATCGGCAATCATGACATTCGTCTCATTGATTTTCAGGTTTGAGTTCACTATTAGATCTTTGATTGCATCATCTATCGGGAAGTTGTCATCATGAGGCATTTGTCCAAAAGTCATGATCTGAGCAGAAGTTTTGAATACGTCTTCATAAAATGCGAGAACTTCAGCGGCTTGGCCATTAAAGTGTAAATAGATATCCATAGTCTAACCTCCTATTTTGTATCTCTACTTTAACATGAAGAAAGGGCTATCAATAACGATTTGACTCCGAACAGAAGATCATTTCTCTCTTTTTATAAAAGCAGAAGTTCTTATAGATAAAATTTATTTCCTCATTTTGGTAGTGGATGTGATAAAATGAAACAGTCGAAATATAAAATAAAGGAGCGGTTCATTATGCCATTTGTGCACATTGAGTTAGTCGAAGGAAGAACAGAAGAACAATTAACAAAGATGGTGGAAGAAGTAACGGAAGCGATTTCAAAAAATGTTGGTGCCCCAAAAGAAAATATCCATGTAATCATCAATGAGATGCAAAAAGGCAAGTACGCACAAGGCGGCAAATGGAAATAATAAATATTATACTTGCATTTCAAATCAATAAGTGTTTATAATGACAATGTAAATGATTGATGAAGAAAGACACCTGAACTTGAAGGCTGTTTATCAGAGAGGAAGAGCACGGCTGAGACTTTTCCAGACAAGCGCAAGGGATGACCACTTTCAGAGACTTCTACAAAAATGTAGAAGCGGACAGCGCCGTTATCGCTTGTGAGGAGCAGATATTCTGCTCAAAGATTAGGTGGAACCACGTTTATTCGTCCTAGTACCGTTTTCGGTACTAGGACTTTTTTTTATCAATCGAAAATCATAAGGGGGAACTACAAGATGGTAAAAATTTCATTTCCAGATGGATCAATAAAAGAGTTTGACAATGGTGTTACTGGTTTAGAAATCGCAAAAAGTATTTCTAATTCATTAGCAAAAAATGCATTAGCTGTTGTAGTCAACGGCGAGTTAGAAGATTTGAATCGTGCAATCGAAGAAGATGCGGAATTGAAAATCGTGACCGAAAAAGATGAAGAAGCTTTACCACTTGTTCGTCATTCAAGTGCACATTTAATGGCACAAGCTGTTCGTCGCCTATTCCCAAATATGCATTTTGGCGTTGGCCCTGCCATTGATTCAGGCTTTTATTATGATACAGATAACGGAGAAAACCAAATCAGCGAAGATGATTTTCCAGCAATCGAACAAGAAATGAAGAAAATCGTAAAAGAAAATCTGCCAATTGAATGCAAAGTGATGAGTCGCCAAGAAGCCTTGGATTTCTTCAGCTATGATCCATACAAAGTAGAGTTGATCTCGGATCTTCCCGAAGACGAAGTAATCACAGCTTATACTCAAGGGGAATTCACTGACTTATGTCGTGGCCCGCATGTCCCATCAACAGGAAAAATCAAAATCTTTAAATTATTATCAGTTGCAGGTGCTTACTGGCGCGGAAATTCTGATAATCAAATGATGCAACGGGTTTACGGAACAGCTTTCTTCAATCAAGCAGACTTAGATCATTTCTTGAAAATGCGTGAAGAAGCAAAAGAACGTGACCATCGGAAACTAGGAAAAGAATTAGATTTATTCATGATCTCACAAGAAGTTGGTTCAGGATTACCGTTCTGGTTACCAAAAGGTGCAACTATTCGTCGCATTATCGAACGTTACATTGTGGATAAAGAGATCTCAATGGGATATGAACATGTGTATACACCAGTTTTGGCAGACACAAGTCTATACAAAACTTCTGGTCACTGGGATCATTATAAAGAAGATATGTTCCCAATCATGGATATGGGGGACGGTGAAGAATCACTTGTTTTACGTCCGATGAACTGCCCACACCACATGATGATTTATAAAAATCATATCCATTCATACCGTGAGTTGCCAATTCGGATTGCAGAACTTGGTATGGATCACCGTTATGAAAAATCAGGTGCATTATCTGGCTTGCAACGTGTGCGTGAAATGACGATGAATGATGCCCATGTCTTTGTTCGTCCTGACCAAATCAAAGAAGAATTCCGCCGCACATTAGACTTGATTTTAGAAGTGTACAGAGACTTTGGTTTTGATGATTATCGTTTCCGTTTAAGCTATCGTGATCCTGAAAATACAGAAAAATATTTTGATGATGATCAAATGTGGGAAACTTCTCAAAGCTTATTAAAAGAAGTAATGGATGAATCAGGCTTCGATTACTTTGAAGCAGATGGAGAAGCAGCCTTTTATGGACCAAAACTAGATGTTCAAGTGTTGACTGCTCTAGGAACAGAAGAAACACTGTCAACAATCCAATTTGACTTCTTGTTGCCTGAACGTTTTGATTTGACTTATGTTGGTGAAGATGGAAAAGATCATCGTCCAGTCGTTGTTCACCGCAGTGTTGTTTCAACGATGGAACGCTTTACTGCTTACTTGATTGAACAATACAAAGGAGCTTTCCCAACATGGTTAGCACCAGAACAAGTAGCCATTTTACCTGTATCGCCAGAACATCATGGAGATTATGCTTATGAGGTCAAAGATCGTTTGATCCGAGAAGGTGTTCGGGTGGAAGTAGATGATCGCAATGAAAAACTTGGCTATAAGATTCGTCAAGCTCAAACACAAAAAATTCCTTATCTATTAGTAATCGGTGATAAAGAAGTCGAAGATGTTTCAGTAAACGTTCGCCGCTACGGTAGCGAAGAACAAGAAGCACAAGATTTGAACATGTTCATTGAAGCAATCAAAGCTGATATTGACAACTTGAGCCGCAGCTAAAAAATTTCCGGTGAGTGTACTCACCGGTTTTTTTAATTTATCCAGCCGTTTGTGGAAAACTCTTTAAAGAAAAAGCCTATGACGTAATATTTGTCGTAGTAAAGTTTTCCACAGAAAAAGAAGCGACAGAATGTTTCACGGAAAATGAGTCTTTTGTTAATAAACAATCCGTATTTTACACGAAAAAAACTGTCAATTAAAAATTCTATCATATGGCCGTGAAACAACTTAGACTTTTAGAAAGAAAAAATTAAAGTTTTTAAACGAAGTTAAAGGAAGTAGGAATAATCCTTTTGAAAAAACACTTTTTCAGCTACAATAAGACAAGTAACTGTCAAAGTGGAAGGAACAGATGAATGAAACTAACGAATCCATTTAAGAAACTTTTTGAAAAATTACGACTGGCTGATGAAAATGGCCGCAATCAAAATAAAAGTCACGTCCCATTTCGATTGAACTTTTTATTTTTTGTCATCTTTGGTTTGTTCGTCATTTTAGTCACGCGATTGGGGTATCTTCAAATCGTTGAAGGGGACAAAATGAAGGCAGAGATGAAGGCCTCAACGGTCATTACTGTAAAAGAGAATGCCCCTCGAGGAGTCATTTATGATGCTGATGGAACTGCTTTAGTCAATAATGTTGCGAATCCAGCTATCACGTTTACCCGCGGAAATGCGATGGAAGCGTCTGATATTTTGAAATTAGCAAATGAACTCAACACGTTGATCGATGTCCCAGCAGATGAAAATCTGACGACACGGGATAAAAAAGATTATTGGTTAGCAGATAAAGAGCATTTGAAAGAAGCCGAAGATCGTTTATCCTTTAAAGAGAAAAATCTAGATACTACAGATGAGTATCAAAAATTAGTCGATAAAGTCAAAGATAGTGAGATCCAACTTGATGAAAATCAGTTGAAAGTGGCAACAATCTTTAAACGGATGAATGGAGCGTCTGCGCTTAGTACTGTTTTTGTGAAAAATGAAGGCGTGACGGATGAAGAATTGGCTGTAGTTGCAGAACATGCCTCTGATCTGCCGGGTGTATCGACTGGAACTGACTGGGATCGCTCGTATAATGAAGCACTAGATGGGTCATTGAAAAGTATCCTAGGAACAATCACAACGGAAAAAGAAGGCTTGCCAGCTGAAGATGCCGATGAATATTTGAAAAAAGGTTATTCTCGTAATGATCGTGTGGGCAAAAGCTATTTAGAAAAACAATATGAAGACCAGCTGCAAGGCAAAAAAGGTGAATACAAAGTCACCTTGAATCAAGAAGGAAACATTGAAAAACAAAAAGAAGTCAAAAAAGGCGAAAAAGGTTCGAATATTGTTTTGACCATCAATGCTGATTTTCAGACAAAAGTTGAAACTATTTTAAAAACGCATTTCCAAGGGTTAGTAGACAGCGGCGTTGCCCGTTATTCACCTGGTGCGTATGCGGTGGCACTGAATCCAAGCACAGGTGAAGTTTATGCCATGACTGGGTTTACTCATGATATCAACAGCAAGACATTGGAAGAAAATACGTTAGGTACGATTACTAATGCGTTTGTTCCTGGTTCTGTCGTTAAAGGTGGTACTGTCACTGCAGGATATGAAACTGGAGCAATCAGCGGCAACGATGTTTTGATCGACCAACCAATCAAATTGTCTGGCACGTCATTAAAAGGTTCGATTTACAATCAAGTTTTAGGAAACCAAATTCCTTTGAATACGGTAAAAGCATTGGAATGGTCTTCTAATGCGTACATGATGCAGCTCGTATTGCGAATGCTAGGTGTACAATACCAGCAAAACATGACTTTACCAGAAATTGCTTCGACAAAAGAGATGTATGATAAGTTGCGAAACGCATTTGCAGAATACGGGATGGGTGTAAAAACACAGATCGATTTACCAAATGAAGCTACGGGTGTCATGAATACTAATTTTGGAAAAGAAAACGGTCCAGGCGGCGGGAATCTACTAGATCTTTCCTTTGGGCAATATGATACCTATACACCGATGCAGCTTGCACAATATGCGGCAACTGTCGCAAATGGAGGTACACGCATCTCTCCTCATGTGGTCAAAGGGATTTACGACAACAATGATAGTGGTGGTCTTGGTAAATTACAAAAAGAAATCACTGGAAAAAAATTAAATCAAGTAAATATTTCAGCTGATCAGATGGGCATCATCAAAGAAGGGTTTTACCAAGCGGTTCATGGAAATGACGCGTATACAACTGCGACAGATCTGGCTTCTGCTAAAATTGATCCAGCAGCTAAAACAGGTACTGCAGAAACGGTAGCAGAAAATGGGGCAAGTACGATTAACAGCAATATCGTAGCGTATGCGCCTTATGATAATCCGCAAGTAGCCATCAGCGTGATGCTGCCAAACTTAGATGAAGAACATGATGACACAAATAAAGCCATCGCAAAAGAGATAATAAATGCATTTGCAGACACCTATGGCGTACAATAAAGCTAAGGAGCTTGGCTCCTTAGCTTTTTTAAAGTGACAGCGAGGACCGATGTAGCAAACAACAAGGAGTGAAAAGTATGACTGTATACAATTTTGAAGTAAAACAAACCGATGGAACAGAAAAATCTTTGGCTGATTATCAAGGAAAAGTGCTTTTGATCGTCAATACAGCGACAAGTTGTGGATTCACACCACAATATGAAGGCTTGCAGAATCTATATGAACGATATCAAGACCAAGGATTTGAAATCTTAGACTTCCCGTGCAATCAATTTGGCAATCAAGCTCCTGGGACAAATACTGAAGTGGCAGAGTTTTGTCAGTTGAAATATCATACGACATTTCAAACATTTGCAAAAATTGATGTAAATGGTGCTCAGGAAGCTCCTTTGTATAGTTATTTGAAAAATGTGCAAGGTGGTTTACTTAACAAAGCGATCAAATGGAATTTCACAAAATTCTTGATTGATCGTCAAGGAAACGTATTGAAACGCTATGCTTCGCAAACAAAGCCTGAAGAAATCGCAAAAGATATTGAAGCCCAACTTTAAAACGTCAAGTAGATTTACTTAACAAAATTTGTAAAAAGACTAGTCAATAAAAAGAAAACATGGTATGATATCAAAGTCTGAGAATTATCTTGGCAAACTGATTTTAGCTAGGGAGGGAAAATCATGCGCGTAAATATCACTTTAGAATGTACTTCTTGTAAAGAACGTAACTACTTAACAAGTAAAAACAAACGTAACAACCCTGATCGTTTGGAAAAAATGAAATATTGCCCACGTGAACGTAAAGTTACTTTGCATAAAGAAGTAAAATAATTGTCCATCCAAGCCAGCAATCGTTTGCGATTGCTGGCTTTTTTTGATTGATTTGTTCATTTATTAGTCGCAGAAACAGTAAAGTGGAGTGATCCGCTAAATCTACATAAAATCTTCACACATTCCTAAACAAAAGCTAATCTTCCAATGATAAAACTAGTTATTAATAAAGCATTTTTAGAAAGGAAGGATCAAATGCGCAAAGTGCCACCTATTTTAAAGCCAATCGCGCTTTTGACGCTGTCGATCTTGATTGCGACTACATCAGGGATTTTAAATAATTCCAGTTATCGCCAAGTCAAGGCTACGACATCAAAAACAGAGTCTTCGACAAGTACTAGTAATTCTTCTCAGGAGTCACTTGATACCACACAAGAAACTAGTACTATCAGCGAAAATCAAGAATCAAATGTAACACCCGATATCAATAATAGCGAAGGAAATGCGATTGCAGATAATCAAGTAGAAACACCCCAATCTTCGACGGAAGTAAGTCCTGGTGGGGTGCAGCCTTCAACAGAAGAATCACAAACAACACCGACCCAACAATCAGTTGATGAATCGGCTGGAGTAGAAACGAGTGTGAGCCAATGACCTTGTTATTAGATATCATTAATGGATTAAACAAATTTTTAGGTTTTTTAGATATCAGCCCTAAGTATTCAAATCGGGCGTATACCTTGTTGAGCATTTTGCCAACTATTTATATTTTACGGATTGTTTATGGTCTGTGGGTGAACCAAAACTATCTACAATTAGTGATTTATAGTCTGGTTTTTATTGGATTGGTCTATTTCATCATCTTAAACTTTTTTTATTACTTTTTGGATAAAAATTTAAAAGGGGACATCACTCAATTTTTTGTCAAATATTTACCCGACGATGCCTTCAATATTCAAAACGAGCATCCTAAAAAAGAAAAGAAAGTTTTTAAGCAGGCAAAAGAGATCCCTGTTGAATTTACGGAAGACTATCAGTTAAAATTAGTTGAAAATATCCAAGCGCTAATCGATGGCAAGGAACTAAATATTCGTGATTTGACGAAGGAAGAAGGATTCTTGCTGGATGAGAATACTTTATATCCTTATTATTATGTAAAACAACTCACGCCAGAGACGTATCAACTACAGATTGGAAGAAATTATCGTGAGTTAGAGACAATAGGAACAATCCATCAAAACGAGCCACTAAAACCAATCGGCTTGTTTATCGTTGGTGGTGATTTTGTCAAGGACGGCGTACGTTATCATGAGCCTTATCGCTTGAAATTTTTAGCGAAAACGGAAGAAACAGCTACACGTACACGTCGAAGTAAAAAATAAATGCCGTTCTGATCAAAGCCGCTTTTATTGATAAGGGCGGTTGATCAGAACGACATCTTTTTTTATTTTAAGACTTCACGGATGTTTTCAATCATTTTGGTATAGGCGATTGGGCCGTTGTATAGCCAGCTGGATTTTCCGTCAAATTCAAATAACTGATTGTTTTTCACAGCAGGAATATTACTCCATAGTGGATCGTTAAACATAGCAGCTCCAGAATCACTATTGACTAAGAAAATGTAGTCAGCATCAAGTTGTGACAAACTTTCCAAGGATACTTGTGAGAAATCTGCAGTGGCTTTTTTGCTGATATCTTTTGTTAATTGCGGAATGTCAAATCCTAGTTCGTCATAAAGTAATTGTCCGCTAGAACGATTGTCTGCTACCATGAAGGCAGAGTTATTCGTTACCCACAAAACAGCAGCAGATTTGCCTTCGATTTTGTCTTTCAAGTCTTTTTTCGTTTGCTCGACTAATTGATCGTAATCTTTTTCTACTTTTTTGGCTTGATCTTGTTTGTCTAGTACATTACCGATGATTTCTAATTGGTCACGCCAAGTAACGTTATCGCCATTTTTTACAACATAAGTAGGGGCGATTTTAGCATATTCTTTGTATTTTCCACCTTCAAGGGTACCATTAGCGCCTATCAATAACAAATCTGGTTCTAATTTTAAAACATCTTCATAAGGTAAATCGTAATTGATGGTAGGAACGCCTTTTAACTTGTCTTGTAAATAATGTTGGATTCTACCTTCGCCAACTGTCCATTGAGCGACAGGTTTTTCATCTAAAGCGACTAAATAGTCTTCTAAATAAGAAGCAATGATTCGTTTGGGTTTTTGGGGAATTTCAACTTTATGATCTTGCGCATCGGTCATTGTCCGCACTTCGTTAGTTGCGTCTTTACTTTCACTACTTTGTCCGCAAGCAGCCAAGCTTAACAGCGCTAACAAAGTAACGGTTCCTAGAACTATTTTTTTGAACATAAAAAAACTCCTTCAACAGTAATTGAGAAATATTCTCAATTACTATTATTACCGAAAGAACAAAGGCTGTCAACAACGATCTTTCTTTAATTGACGGGTTGACGCTGATGAAAAAGAGCGTCATAATTGAGAACGATTATCAAAGAAATGAGGAAGATCTATGACAAAATTAAATACGGCTGATCTTTCAATCGGATACGAGAAAAAAATCGTTGTAAACGATATTACAGTAGAAATTCCCAAAGGCCAGATTACAAGTTTGATTGGACCAAATGGCAGCGGAAAATCAACATTTTTAAAAGCTTTAGCGCGGATCTTAAATCCAATCAAAGGAGAAGTTTTACTTGATGGTGAAAATGTCCAATGTCTAGATACCAAATCTATCGCTCAAAAAATCGCTTCTTTATCACAAAGTAGTACTCAAATAACCGGTTTAACTGTGGCAGAGATCGTCGCTTACGGTCGTTTTCCTTATCAAAAGGGTTTTTCTGGTTTGAAAGAACGGGATCATCAGTTGATTGATTGGGCGATTGAAGCGACTAATTTACAAAAGTTAAAAGATCGAACATTAGCTACGTTGTCTGGCGGTCAACAACAGCGTGTTTGGATTGCCATGGCTTTAGCCCAAGATACTGATATCTTAATCCTTGATGAACCAATCACTTTTTTGGATCCAGCACATCAATTAGAAATTTTGGAACTATTGCAGGAAATCAATCGTCAAGGAAAAACAATTTTAATGACGATCCATGACCTGAATCATGCTTCCCGATTTTCTGATTATTTATTAGGAATGAAAAAAGGACGATTACTTTTTCAAGGTACACCCAAAGAAATTTTTACGGCAGATAAGTTGCTGAATCTTTTCGATATCCAAGCAACGTTTGCAACATTGCCTAATAGCGATAAACCATTAGTTATCGCTTATGACTTAGTAAAGGAGTGTTAGCAAGTGACTAGACGAAATTCTTTCTTTCCAGTCGTTTTGATTCTCCTGTTGCTCGCGATGTTGCTGTCTTTGCGCTATGGTGCCGTTACGAGTAAATGGTCAGATGTTACTCATGCGTTGTTGCATTTTGATTCTAGTAATCAAGGAGAACAGTTGATTCGTTACTTACGCTTGCCGAGAATGTTAGGAGCTGTTTTAGTCGGTGCTGCTTTTGCGATTTCTGGGGCATTGATTCAAGGAATTACTTCTAATCCGATTGCAGACTCTGGACTTTTAGGAATCAATTCAGGAGCTGGACTAGGATTGGCGCTAGTTTTTGCTCTTACTACCAATCCATCACCGACGATGGGGGTAATAGGCTCATTTTTAGGAGCCTCAATCTCAGTTTTATTGATTTATTTTGTTTCAACACGCGTGTCTTTTGGTTTATCACCGATTCGGATCGTTTTATTAGGAGCGGCATTGAGTTCTTTTTTTGCTGCGATCAGTCAAAGCATTAGTTTGTTGTTTGATTTGAATCAAGACGTCACTTTTTGGTTTGTAGGTGGCACCGCAAATCTTACTTGGAACCAACTGCAGACGATCTCTCCATTGATCGTATTAGGTATCATTGGGGCATGTTTGATTAGTCCACAAGTTACTTTACTAAGTATGGGAGATGAGACGGCGATTTCATTAGGGAAAAATCCTAACCGTATTCGTCAATTGAGCATGATTTTGGTATTGTTGCTAGCTGGAAGTTCGGTGGCTTTAGTAGGGACAATCAGTTTTATTGGATTGATGGTTCCCCACGTCGTTCGTTTTTTTGTGGGCCATGATTATCGTTATGTGATTCTTGCTTCAGGCTTTTTTGGCGCCTTGTTTTTTGTTGTAGCAGACATTGCTTCTCGCTTGATCGCACCACCTCTAGAAACACCGACGGGAGTTATTATCACGCTGATTGGGGTCCCGTTTTTACTTCTACAAATTAGGAAGGGAAGCTTATGAGGAAAAAAATAGGTTGGCTGAGTTTGCTTTTCTTACTAATAATCGGCGCATCACTTAGTTTGACAGTAGGTTCGATCCCATTGACGTTCAACGATCTGATTCATGTTTTCCAAGGAACTGCTAAAACGAGTCAACAATTGATTGTATTTGATTTTCGAGTTCCTCGTTTACTTGTTTCGATATTAGCTGGCATGGGTCTAGCGGTGTCAGGATATTTATTCCAGACGATTACGCATAATGATTTAGCAGATCCAGGGATCTTAGGCATCAATGCCGGAGCAGGACTGACTGTTTTGATTTATTTAGGTTTTTTTGCTAGAGGTGAAAGTAGTTGGTATTTGCCACTGATTGCTTGTGCAGGCAGCTTTATTGCAACGGCTTTGGTTTATTACTTTGGTCGACAAGCAGAAAGAATTACACCGAATCGCTTGTTGCTAGCAGGCGTCGCAGTAAATGCAGGAATCTCTGCTTTGACACTGATAGGAACGATTCGAGTGTCTAGGGACAACTATCAATTTGTCACATCTTGGCTCGCCGGAACAATTTGGGGAACAACGCAAGATCATGTTTGGCTATTGCTTCCATGGTTAGTTTTTCTATTACCATTGATCTTATTAAGAGGTCGTTCATTAGAAGTATTAGAATTAGGCGATGAGATAGCAGTTGGTCTGGGTATAAAGTTAAAGCGGACACAATTATTCTTTTTAATCTGCGCAGTTTGTTTAGCAGCAGTAAGTGTCTCGATTGCTGGAAGTATCAGTTTTATCGGTCTGATCGCACCGCACATCGCGCGTCAATTAACAGGACGAAAAAACAATCAGACGCTAGTAATGTCAGCTTTGATCGGTGGTATTTTATTATTGTTTAGTGACATCTTGGCACGGGTCATCTTGCCAGATGGTGAAATGGCAGCTGGAATAATTGTTTCACTAATTGGCGCACCATATTTTATTTTTCAATTGATGAAAAAAAATAGATGATCCACGTATCTAAGCTAAGTGCGAGCGAAAAAATTTTTAGTTAGTTTCTAGTGATTTTGTTAAGGGGGAGTCACCCCCTTTTTATTTTGTATCGATTTTGTTAGTATTTCTAATAAGAAGGTGATTAGATGGAAAAACAAGAACTTCGACAATTAGCGATTACTCGGTTACAAAAAATTGCTGGGAGCGAAAAAAGACGAATACAAGTCGAGATTATTCTCGATAAATTTTTTAAAAGTGCTACATGGAACAATGCAACTAGTATTGGTGTAACAATGGCAACATCCTTTGAATTTCCTACGTCTTTGTTGATTCAACGAGCGTTTGAAGCAGGGAAAAAAGTAGCTGTTCCAAAATCGATGCCAAAAGGGAAACTGGTCTTTCATTGGGTCGATCCGGATACCGCATTTTCTACAACGAGGTTTGGAGTGGAAGAGCCTACAATCGAAGCTATCGCACCAGCTGATGAACTAGATCTATTGATTGTTCCTGGTTTAGTATTTAAGCGTTCAGGTTATCGGATTGGTTTTGGTGGCGGTTATTATGATCGTTACTTGGCAAATTATCATGGCAAGACTTGCAGTCTGGTCTTTGCCGAACAGCTGATGGAAGATTGGCAGACGGAAGCATTTGATCAACAGATTCAACAATTATTTCTTTCTTAGTCAGCATTTTTTGTTCTAGCTGGGAATAATGAGAATCACTAGAAGAAAGAGGTAACTGTATGAGAAAAGATCAGCCATATGTAATGTATACTCTTTTTGCAATCAATACATTCATTTTTTTGCTGCAATATTTATTACCAGGATTATCGATTGAGAACCATTTAGGGATGTTTTCGCCAGCAGTTATTTGGCAGCATCAGTATTGGCGGTTTATCACACCGATGTTTATTCATTTTGGTCTGATGCATTTTGCGTTAAATGGTGTGGTCTTATACTATATGGGACAACAATGTGAAGCGATTTTTGGTCATTGGCGCTTTGCACTTGTGTATTTATTGAGTGGTGTGATGGGAAATTTCGCTAGTTTTGCATTCAATCAGCCAACAACGCTATCAGGCGGTGCTAGTACAGCAATTTTTGGGTTATTTGGTGCTTTTTTAGTAGTCGGTCTGCACTACCGAGATAATGGTGCTATCCAAGCTTTGACGCGTCAATTTGCTCTGTTTATTGTGATGAATCTAGTTTTTGGCTTATTTGATTCTACGATTGATATTTGGGGGCATTTAGGAGGAATTATCGGTGGAGCCTTATCTGGTTGGGCAGTAGCTGTTCCTTATGGAAAAGATCGCTTCTCACTACGAGCACGGATTACATCTGTCTTATTTTTTATTTTCGTAATCGTCTTATTCGTCTTTTTTGGGTTAAGAAAATTTAGTATGTATCAATGAGCGCGGACAGCAACGTCCGCTTTTTTAGTGAAGGAGCAAAAAATGCGATATGTAGCGTTGTTTAGAGGAATCAATGTTGGTGGTAAAAACCGTATTAAAATGCAGGAATTAAAAGAACTATTTATCGAATTGGGTTTCACGGATGTTCGCAGTTACATTCAAAGTGGGAATATTTTGTTTACAACGGATCGGCAGCTAACGGACTTTTCAGCTGAAGTAGAAGCGGCATTTGAAAAACGGTTTGCTTTTTTTGTGCCGATTCTCTATCGAACGAAAGCTGAAATGATCGGCGTAAGAGATCGTTTGCCGTTTACTCAAGAGAAGGTTGCAGAAGTTGAAAAGAAAGACCCTAAGATTTCTCATCTGTATGTTTATTTTTCAGCCGACCAGCTGATCCAACAAGAACTTTCAGCTTTGGGAGAATGGGCAGTCGTAGCCGAGAAAGATATTTACTATCTTGCTGAGCAAAGTATTCGTTTTTCTAAATTGACGACAAAGATCAATCAGCTGTCTAAAGGATTGACTGCACGTAATTGGAAAACAGTTACTAGATTGATTGCACTATTAGAAGAGTAAGCTCATACAAGTTGCGTCTGTTCAGCTGATACTATACACTATCAAATGGATGAAAAGGCTATTTTTTTAAAATAAATCAGGAAATAAAAAATTGGACTATAAAAAAATTATTTTTTTCTGTATAATATTAGGGATGTGGTTTAATGAAAAGTTTGTATGATGTGCAGCAACTACTCAAACAATTTGGTATTTATGTTTACGTTGGAAAGCGAATCTATGATATTGAATTGATGCAGATCGAATTGAAAAATTTATATGAGAGCCGTGTAATTGATCGGGATACTTATTTGCAGGGTTGGGGCATTTTAAAACGAGAACATCACATTGAAGAAAGTCGAGAAGGTGACTAGAGTGGATAAAAAATTATTAGGTATTGATTTAGGCGGGACAACCGTGAAATTTGCTATTTTGACTGAATCAGGTGAAATTCAGCAAAAATGGAGTATTGAAACGAATATTTTAGACGATGGTTCACATATCGTGCCAGATATTATTGATTCAATCAACCATCATTTGTCGTTGTATGATATGAAACCAGAACAATTTATCGGGATCGGGATGGGAACACCAGGTAGTGTCGACATCGAAGCAGGGACTGTCATTGGAGCCTATAACTTAAATTGGACGAAGTTGCAACAAGTCAAAAAAGAAATCGAAAAAGGAACGAACATCAAATTCAGTATTGATAATGATGCCAATGTCGCAGCTTTGGGCGAACGTTGGAAAGGTGCTGGAGAAAACGAAGCTGACGTTATCTTTATGACTTTAGGAACTGGTGTCGGCGGCGGAATCGTTATGAACGGACGATTGCTTCATGGAGCAGCCGGTTGTGCAGGTGAAATTGGACATGTGACTGTGGACCCAACAGGTTTTGAATGTACTTGTGGAAAACGGGGCTGTTTAGAAACTGTGGCTAGTGCGACAGGTGTCGTTCGAGTAGCTCGTCAGTTAGCAGAAGAATATGCAGGAAATTCAACATTAAAGGCACGTTTAGATAACGGGGAAGACATTACAAGTAAAGATATTTTTGAGCTAGCAGAAAATGATGGCGATGACCTAGCATTAATGGTAGTAGATAAAGTGACCTTCTACCTAGGCTTAGCTTGCGGTAACCTTGGAAATACCTTGAACCCATCAACGATCGTAATTGGCGGGGGTGTCTCAGCAGCAGGTGAATTCTTGCGTAGCCGTGTTGAAAAATACTTTAAAGAATTTACTTTCCCGCAAGTTCGTGAAAGTACTAAAGTTAAACTAGCAGAGTTAGGAAATGAAGCTGGTGTAATCGGGGCGGCTTCATTGGCTAAATAGATCAGAAATAAGAGAGGAATCAAGTCATGTCAATTTGGTGGAAAATTAATATTGTACTAATTTCGGTCATTGTTCTGTTTGGGTTGTATGAACTGGTCATGCGGATCATGATGAAACGCTCGGCAAAGGTCATTACACAAGAAGAATTTCAAGCAGGGATGCGTAAGGCGCAAATCATCGATGTTCGCGAACGTGATGAATTCAATGCAAAACATATTTTAGGAGCGCGTAGTTTCCCGTTTAGTATGTTGAAAGAATCTATCGGTTCTTTACGCAAAGATCAACCAATCTATATTTATGATCACAACAAGGCACTTAGCGCTCGTGCAGCCAATATGCTACGTAAAAAAGGTTACAAAGATCTGTATATTCTTAAAGGCGGTATCCAAGAATGGACAGGAAAAGTAAAACAAAAGAAGATTGATTAATTTTTACGGCTAGCTAATTGTCTAGCCGTTTTTTTTTTACTAGTGCTCAATCAGGCAGGATAGTCGAGTCTGGTTGAATATTTTTGAAAATGGGTGTGTAACTAGGGATTGGTTACAATAACGTCAGCAAAGAACTAATAAATTATTGGGATTTTTGGTGAGTAAGCCAGTAATTAAAAAAGAATCTGTTTTGTGAGATTTGACGAGCTATTAAATAACCTTTATTATGAAAGTTGAAAACTTTTGTAAAGTACAATAATTGATAAGAAATAGGAGCTAATTAGTTATGAGTATAAAATTAGTGGCCATCGATTTAGATGGGACATTGTTGAACGATCATCATGAGATTAATTTACCTGTCGTTGAAAGTATTAAAGCTGCTCGTGCGGCAGGAGTTTATGTGGTTCTTTCCACAGGACGTCCGTTATCAGGAACCAAGGCACAATTAGAGGTGTTGGGTTTGACGAATGCAGATGATTACATCATTACTTATAACGGCGCATTAGTTTTAAATACGAAAACTTGGGATATTGTAGCAGAACATAGTATGACGCGGGAGAATTATCTTGAGATCGATCATTTAGCAAGATTGTTAGATGTCCATTTGCACGTTGCAGATAAAAAAGCGATGTATACAGCCAATCGTGACATCAGCCCTTACACAGTGGTGGAATCTTATTTGGTAAATATGCCTTTGCATTATCGAACACCTGAAGAAATCGCAGAGAACATCACAGCTGTTAAGATGATGATGATTGATGAACCAGAAATTTTAAGTGCTGCCTTCAAAAAGATCCCTGCAGAATATTTCGAAAAATATACACTTGTTCGCAGTTCACCTTATTTCTTGGAAGTTTTGAATCCAAATGCCAGCAAAGGGCTGGCATTAAAAGAACTGAGTGAGCATCTAGGTATCCAACAATCCGAAGTGATGGCAATCGGAGATGCGGAAAATGATCTATCAATGATTGAATTTGCTGGTACTGGTGTAGCGATGGGAAATGCTAGTGAAATGATCAAATCAGCTGCCACTCATACAGTAGCAACGAATTTAGAAGACGGTGTAAAAGAAGCCTTTGAACGCTGGGTATTAAATTAATTTCTAAGCTTTTGCTGAATCTTCATCAGAAGCTTTTTTTGATTGCTTATTCTGTGATTATTCTCTACTCTTAAGATAAGGATGTATCAAAAACGGAGAATGTATATGAAAAAAATTGCAATTGTTGGAGCAGGTCCTTATGGATTGATCGCATTAGATCGGTTGATTAAACAGGCTCCTTGTGAAAAAATTGAGCTACTCGTATTTGATCCTGCTGGTCCTGGAGGAGAGGTTTGGCGTAAAGAACAAAGTGATCAAGTAATTATGAACACGGTTATGCAACATGTCACCTTATTTTCAGAAGAGGAAGGACCAAGCTTAGCCGAGTGGAGTCAGACAGAAGCCGTGAAATTTTTATCTACTTTCGCTGAGGGGGACTCGTTTTTATCAGAGACGAAATTAGGGAAAAATGATTACTGTCAGCGTCGGTATTATGGTGTTTATCAATGTTGGTTTTTTAAACAATTAACTGAGCAGTTACCGACAAATATCACAGTCTCTTTAATCAAAGAAGCAGTCATCGATCTGACTGTGACAAAAGAATGTATCTTGATCCAAGCGTCAGATATTCATCAAGTTACGGATGTAATTTTAGCAACAGGACATTCGCCTAACTATTTTATAGAAGGAAAAAATAACGAAGATTACGCTAAAAAACATGAACTTTTTTACCAGGGACCGGGGAATCCATCTGATACGCCGCTTGAAAAAATACTCGCTACGGATACTGTGATTATTCGAGGAGTGGGGTTGAGTTTTTTTGATTATTTGGCATTGTTTGTTGATAAATGGGGTGGTCGATTCAGTGAAGAAAATAATCATCTGAACTACCTTCCGTCAGGTAATGAACAGACCTTGATCGTGGGATCGGGCAGAGGATTGCCGTATCATACACGACCTAAAAATCAAAAAAGGCCTAGCGAAGATGCTCAGCCGCAAATTTTGACTAATGAATTTATGAATCAGTTTAACGGCAGTGCCCAAGAATTATTTGATCTATTGAGAAAAGAAGCTGAATTGGTTTATTATCAAAAAAAATTGGCAGATACAAAAATAAATATGCCGCAATTTTTAGCAGATTACCGTATAGGTGAGCGTGAGATTATTTTGGATAAATACCAGATTCCTGTAGAGGATCGTTTGGACTGGTCAGTACTTTTTGATCCAGCAAAAAAAGTTGCTCCACAAGACTTTCCTGAATTTGTCCAAAGGTACTTAAAAAAAGATATCGAAGCAGCAGCATTAGGGAATAAAACTGGAGCAATAGCAAGCGCAACCGATACGTATAAAGAAATACAAGCCCCGTTGCATGCTATGTTGGATCAAGAAAAATTTACGCCTAAAGAATATTTGGAAGATTTCTTTGGCACATTCAAACGCAACTATAATTTTTTGACTGTCGGTGCACCAATCATTCGGCAAAAACAATTACTAGCATTGATCGAAGCTGGCGTAGTCAAATTTTTAGCTCCTGAAATGATGGTAGAAAGAATAGACGGACAGTTTTTAGCTTATAGCAAAAAAAATCCAAGCCGTTCTTTTTTCAGTAAAAATTTGATTGAGGCTCGTTTGTCTGCAACCGGTTTGGAACACACGAAAAATCCTTTATTGATTCGGATGCGTGAAAAAGGTTATATTGTTCCGCATTACTTGATTATTGAGGGGAAAAAACAGCTGACTGGGGCCATCCGAGTGAATCGTAAGACACATCAACTGATTGCTCAAGATGGACAGATTTTGCCGCATATATATTGTTACGGTCTCCCATTGGAAGGACTTGATTGGCTGAATGCTACTTCACCGCGACCTAAAAGTAAAGATCGAATCTTTTATTTAGCAAATCAAATGGTTCAAACAATTTATCGTTAAAAAAAGAAAGCCAGATGGCTTTCTTTTTTTAACGAGCGATTCGTTTTCTGCGGGCTTTTTTACGATTTTCATCGATTTTGGAATCTCTTTCTTCGATTGGATCGATTACTTTCTTTTTCACACCCATTACTACGCCGGCAACGACTGCTGCTGCAGTCAAAGTACCAGTAACGAATCCTGAAGCAAATTTACGCATCGTTTCATCACTCCTTTCTCAAGTGTAAAAAATGTATTTTCTAATGAAAAATACATTTACTCTAAAGTCATTTTATAACGGTGAGATTTGCAAAAATAAATGCATTACCTACCTGATACTCTCATTATGAAGCAAAAATCCAAAAATGAAAAGTTTAATGAATGGGAAAACTACTTGCATTTATTTAGTAAACAAATTATAATTTGTTTACTAAATAAATGTGACGGGAGAAAATCAAATGGCAATTTTAGTTCTAGGCGGTGCTGGATATATTGGTTCTCACACAGTCGATAAATTAATTTCTCAAAATTATGAAGTGGTCGTAGTTGATAATCTATTAACTGGCCATCGCGGTGCAATCCACTCCAAGGCTAAATTTTATGAAGGCGATTGTCGCGATAAAACTTTTCTGATGGATGTTTTTGAAAAAGAATCGATTGAGGGAGTCGTTCATTTTGCTGCTAGCTCATTAATTGGAGAGTCTGTTGAAAAGCCATTAAAATACTTCAATAATAATGTTGTTGGTATGGAAAATTTATTAGAAGTCATGGAAGAATTTGATGTAAAACATATCGTTTTTTCTTCGACTGCAGCAACTTATGGAGAACCAGGAATTTCTCCAATCACAGAAGAAGTAGCTACAAATCCCACAAATCCATATGGTGAAAGCAAATTAATGATGGAAAAAATGATGAAATGGTGTGATAACGCCTATGATATGCGTTATGTCGCGTTGCGCTATTTCAATGTAGCCGGAGCAAAAGCAGATGCAAGCATTGGTGAAGATCACGATCCGGAGACCCATTTAGTACCGATTATTTTACAAGTAGCATTAGGTCAAAGAGATCAGCTGACAATTTTCGGAGATGATTATGACACGTTGGATGGAACTTGTGTCCGTGATTATGTTCAAGTAGAAGATTTAGCTGCTGCTCATATTCTTGCTTTAGACTATTTAAAAGCAGGCAATCCGAGCGACTTTTTTAATCTTGGTTCAAATAATGGCTACTCAGTGAAAGAAATGTTGGATGCGGCTCGCAAAGTAACTGGTAAAGCAATTCCAGCTAAAATCGGTCCGCGTCGTGCAGGTGATCCAAGCCATTTAGTTGCGTCAAGTGAAAAAGTAAAAGCAACTTTAGGCTGGGAACCAGAATATACTGATATCGAAGCAATCATTGAAACAGCGTGGAATTGGCATGTAAGTCATCCACATGGTTATGAAGAATAAGGAGGAAATCGACGTGTCGATTAGTCAAACAGTCAGAGATTTCATTACACTAGCTATCCAATCAGGCGGATGGATGGAAATGGATCGCTTATATCTAGAAAATCGAGTGCTCGCAATGATTGGAGAAGAAAGATTAGCAAAAAATGAAGTTCGTGCGGTAACTGAATCGGCAGTTGAACTGGTGGAACAACTTTTGCAACAGGCACAAAAAAATCAAGTGATTACAGATATTCTAGCAGAAAAAGAGCTATTAGAAGCTCAATTGATGGATCTACTAACGCCGCCACCATCGGTAGTAAATGCGTATTTTGCCCAATATTATTCAAAAGATCCAATCCAAGCAACGGATTATTTTTTCCAACTGTGTAAAGACAATGATTATATCAAAACACGCGAGATTGCTCGCAATGTTTTCTTTCCGGTTGAAACAGCGTACGGTCAGTTAGAAATCACAATCAATCTTTCAAAACCAGAAAAAGATCCAAAGCAGATTGCGGCAGAACGTGAAGCAGTCCAAGTCGATTATCCGAAGTGTTTATTGTGTATGGAAAATGAAGGATATAAAGGACGGATGAATTATCCGGCACGGAGCAATCATCGAATCATTCGCATGAATCTTGATGGAGAAAGTTGGGGTTTTCAATACTCCCCGTATGCATATTACAATGAACACTGTATTATTTTATCGGAAGAACATCGTCCAATGAAAATAACTAAGGCAACCTTTCAACGTTTATTGAAGATTACAGAAGTGCTTCCGCATTATTTTGTTGGCTCCAATGCTGATTTACCAATCGTTGGAGGTTCGATTCTTTCACATGATCATTATCAGGGCGGACGCCACACATTTCCGATGGCTGTAGCTGAGATAGAACATTCTTTTACGTTGCAAGGATTTCCTGATATCACTGCAGGCATCGTGAAGTGGCCCATGTCAGTGATCCGTCTACAAGGGAAGAAGCAAAATGAGTTGGTTGCTGCAGCAGATCATATCTTAAAAAAATGGCAGACGTATTCAGATGAAGCTTTACAAATTATTGCTCAAACACCAGACGGAACTGCACATCATACAATCACACCGATTGCTCGGCGAAAAGATGGCCTATTTGAATTAGACCTAGTCTTGCGTGATAATAATGTTTCAGCTGAATTTCCAGATGGGATTTTTCATCCGCATCCGGATGTTCAACATATCAAAAAAGAAAATATTGGTTTGATTGAAGTGATGGGACTAGCTATCTTACCGCCTCGATTAGCCTCAGAATTAAACGAAGTAGAACAATACTTATTAGGCAATGAGAACACAATTGCGGACTATCATGTGAAGTGGGCAGAACAATTAAAACAAGATCAGCAGATTACAGACGAAAATGTGACGCAAGTCGTACAAAAAGCAGTTGGAACAGTTTTTGCTCGTGTGTTGGAGGATGCAGGAGTTTTCAAACGTAATGAACAAGGACAAGCAGGCTTTATGCGATTTATTCACACTTTGTAGAAAGGGGCAGCGATGGCAACTATTCGAGATATTGCAAAGCTGGCTGGCGTTTCGCCCGCAACAGTTTCGCGTGTACTGAATTATGATCAAGAACTGTCTGTTGCTCAAGAAACAAAGCAACGTATCTTCGAAATGGCAGAAAAATTGAATTACACCAAACATAAGCGAGTGAATAAAAGTGGGAAAGCAGTAATCCGACTTGTTCAATGGTACGATGAAGCAGAAGAATTAGCTGATTTATACTATTTATCGATTCGTTTAGGAATTGAGAAAAAAGCAGAAGAATTGCACATTGATATCCAACGAGAAACTTTGGCTGAATTATCAGATAGTCAAGTCAGTGGGACGATCGCTTTAGGAAAATTTGATGCAAAACAAATTCGCCAATTAAGACAATACGAGGAAAATTTATTATTGGTTGATTTTGATGGCATGAAGATGGGAATTGATTCACTAGTAGTCGATTTCGATCAAAGTATGGATCTAGTGATTGATCATTTTATTCAACATGGTCACAAAAAAATCGGGATTCTCTCAGGAAAAGAAAAGACTAAACATAATCTGCAACCAATCGAGGATCCGCGGTTAGCAGTCTTTAAACAAAAAATGGAACAACTGAATCTTTATCGACCAGAATTTACTTTAACGGCTGCTTTTTCAATGGAAGCTGGAAAAAAAACAATGGCTCATTTTTTAGCGGATCAATCGGAACTGCCGGATGCATTATTTGCTTCAAGCGATGCGTTAGCAGTAGGTGCGATGCAAGCAATCCAAGAGGCAGGATTACAGATTCCGGCTGATATTTCAGTAATCGGGTTCAATGATGTCAGTGTGGCAAAATATGTGTCGCCGGCATTATCGACGATCAAAGTGGAAACGGAATGGATGGGTGAATTAGCTGTTTCGACGATAGTAGATTTGGCGAAAGAATTTTCTCCTGCCCCGCGGAAGATCATGCTGGGGACTAAGTTGATTGAACGAGATTCGACGCAATAAAAGAGCAGCAATCGCTGCTCTTTTTTTCATGGCTACTTGGAACAGTTAGTTGCTTAGGAAAAAAGAAATCTTTGATTAGTTAGTAGGAAAGCAAATATGGTTTGTGTTAAAATATGGCTATCTTAAATGCGAGGAAATGAACTTTTATGAAATTATTAGCGATGGATACATCCAATCAGACACTAGCCGTGGCAGTTTTAGAAGACGAACATGTACTAGCTCACTTTCAATTAAATCGAAAATTAAATCACAGCTTAACCTTGATGCCGACAATCGAAGCGGTGATGCAAGCAAGCGGGCTAAAACCAACTGATCTGGATCGAATCGTTGTAGCCAAAGGGCCTGGTTCTTATACTGGGATTCGTATAGCAGTGACAACTGCTAAGACATTGGCCCACACCCTAGGGATTGAATTGACAATGGTCTCTAGTTTAGCGGTGATTGCTGGAAATGTTCAAACAGATAAATTGATTGTTCCGGTGATGGACGCGCGAAGAAATAATGTATATGCAGGTGCGTATCGTTGGAAAGAACAACAGCTGGTAAATGTTTTAGCAGATCAGCACGTCGCATTATCCGAGTTATTGGACCAGATTGAACAACCAGCGATTTTCGTTGGTGAAATAAATAAATTTAAAGAACAAATCCAATCAGCCTTACCGGAAGCAGAAGTTTCTGAATTAGACGAAATCAATTTACCCAGCGGGATGATTCTAGGAAAATTTGGAAGGCAGGCAAAACCAATCGAGAATATTCATGGCGTCGTCCCAGAGTATTTAAAACGAGTAGAGGCAGAAGAAAAATGGCTGGAGACACATCACTCTGAGGACGATAACTATGTTGAAAAAATTTAGTGGATTAGTCAAAACAATTTTATATGGAAAGCAGTATCCCTTCGATGAAAAATCTATCGAATTACATGAGGAAGCATATTTATTGAGAAAAATTGTCGATCAAGACATCAAAGAGTTGATCGCGTTAGAACGAGATGTATACTTTGGTGAGACGCCCTGGACAAAAAGTGCTTTTCTTGCAGAAATCCATTCACCTATTCCCCATTTATATATTTGTATTGTAAGTAAGCAGGCACAAATTGCGGGATTTATTGGTAGCCGTTTAATTGGCAATGATACACACATCACTAATATCGCAGTAGGAACGGCTTTTCAAAATCGTGGAATCGGTAAGCTGTTAATTGACGAAGTAGAAAATTTCGCTATAATGAACGATTGTGAAACACTCTCTTTAGAAGTGCGAATCAGCAATACAGATGCCCAACGGTTGTATCGACGCTTGGGTTTTTCTGCTCGCAATATTCGGAAAAATTATTATACTGAGAACAATGAAGATGCGTTAGACATGATCAAACATTTGGAAGTGAGATAAGTTGGACGAATTAGCAGAAAAAATCTGGGCAATCAGTCAAGCTGCATATACTTACGATGCGCCTTGGAGTGTTGAACAGTTTGCTAGCGATATGCAGCTAGCCCATAGTCATTATTTTATTGAAGAAACAGCTGGCAAGGCGGCTTTTTTAGGATTCCATCAAGTGTGTGATGAAATCGAGATCACAAATATTGCGACCCAAATAAAAGGGCAAGGATTTGGCCAACAGTTGATGAACCGTTTGCTTGAATATGCAAAAGCACAACAAATAGCGAGTATTTTTTTAGAAGTACGTGCTTCGAATCAAGAGGCGCGTCTTTTTTATAAAAAGTTCGGTTTTTTAGAAATCGGTCGACGGAAAAATTATTATCAACATCCGCAAGAAGATGCGGTACTGATGTCTTTGAAAGTAGGAAAAGCAAATGAATGAAACAGAACTTATTTTGGCGATTGAAAGTAGCTGTGATGAAACAAGTGTCGCAGTTATTGAAAATGGCGAAACAATCTTATCTAATATTGTGGCGTCGCAGATCAAAAGTCATAAACGTTTTGGCGGTGTCGTGCCAGAAGTAGCGAGTCGCCACCACGTTGAACAGATTACAATCTGTATCGAAGAAGCACTGACAGAAGCAAATGTAACAGCTAAAGACCTTCGTGCTGTGGCGGTAACCTATGGTCCAGGACTTGTTGGGGCATTATTGATTGGTCTAAGTGCTGCAAAAGCTTTTGCTTGGGCAAATGATTTGCCGTTGTTACCGATCAATCATATGGCCGGACACATCTATGCCGCACGTTTAGTTGAACCATTAGAATTTCCTTTGATGGCTTTACTAGTTAGTGGTGGACATACTGAATTAGTTTACATGGAAAAAGATGGTTCATTTGAGATTATTGGAGAAACGCGTGATGATGCCGCAGGTGAAGCCTACGATAAAGTGGGTCGTGTCTTAGGCTTAAGTTATCCAAGCGGAAAAGAGATCGATACATTAGCACATCAAGGAACAGATACCTATAATTTTCCTCGTGCGATGATCAAAGAAGATAATTTCGATTTTAGTTTCAGTGGATTAAAAAGCGCGTTTATCAATTTGACCCATAATGCAGAACAACGTGGAGAAATTTTAGATCCAAACAATCTAGCGGCAAGTTTTCAAGCCAGTGTGATTGAGGTATTGGTTACTAAGACGATCCGAGCCTGTAAAACGTATCCGGTCAAACAATTGATCGTAGCAGGGGGAGTCGCTGCAAATCGTGGATTAAGAGAACAAATGACTAACGCCATCGAACAAGAGATCCCAAATGTACGATTGATTGTCCCCCCCGTACGCTTATGCGGAGACAATGCTGCGATGATTGGAGCGGCGGCCCATGTAGAATTACAAAAGCATCATTTTGCGAAAATGAGTTTAAATGCTGATCCAAGTTTAGCTTTTCAACATAACTAAGATGCTTAAAAATCAGATTGTAAGATAATTCAACTGCTTCCTCGGAAACTTTCGGGGGAGTTTTTTTAAAATAATTTTTAAAAAGGTTGCTACTTCTGATTTATTTCGTTATTATGAATAAAAATAAATAAAATTATGATAAATAGAATTAATATTCAAAACGGAGGTAGCGGAATGACGAATATTTTTCAAGGGAAAAGTTTTCTAAAAGAAATTGATTTCACTAAAGAAGAGCTTCTTTATCTAATTGATTTTTCAGCACACTTAAAAAAATTGAAACAACAAAATATCCCGCATAATTATTTAGCGGGAAAAAATATCGCATTGTTGTTTGAAAAAACTTCGACGCGAACGCGGGCGGCTTTTACGACAGCGGCCCTCGATCTCGGAGCACATCCTGAATATTTAGGCAAAAATGATATTCAATTAGGAAAAAAAGAATCGGTGGAAGACACGGCAAAAGTTTTAGGGAGTATGTTTGATGGAATTGAGTATCGCGGATTTTCCCAAGAGATTGTAGAAGCTTTGGCAACTCATTCAGGAGTGCCAGTCTGGAATGGATTAACCGATCAATGGCATCCGACTCAGATGCTGGCAGATTTTTTAACAATCAAGGAACATTTTGGGAAATTGGAAGGGCTGACTTTAGCTTATGTAGGAGATGGCCGCAACAATGTGGCAAATTCACTTTTGATTACCAGTGCGATTTTAGGGGTGAATATTTCCATCGTAACGCCTAAAGAACTTTATCCGGAACGAGAATTACTGACGATGGCAAAAAAATATGCGGATGCCGCAAAGTCAAAAATTTTAATCACAGAGGACATCGATCAAGGGGTGGAACAAGCAGATATTATTTATACCGATGTCTGGGTATCTATGGGAGAAGAAGCAGCTTATAAAGAACGGATTGATCTTTTGTTGCCATACCAAGTCAATTCAACATTGATGGCCAAGACTCATAAAGAGACGACAATCTTTTTGCATTGTTTGCCAGCTTTCCATGACCTTGAAACACAAGTTGCCGAAGAAATAAAAGCAACTTATGGTCTTGCTGAAATGGAAGTCACTGATGAAGTTTTTCGCAGTCCAAATGCGCTGCAGTTTCAGCAGGCAGAAAATCGAATGCACACAATCAAAGCAGTGATGGCAGCCACATTGGGTAATTTATTCATTCCCCATCCATAATAAAAAACTTTTCTTGACTAGTCAGATGAAGAAATTTCTGTTAGTATAATCCCAGATATTTATTTCATTGATGAAAAAGAGAAGTCTATGGTCTGTTTTACAGCGAGTTCGGGTAGATGGGAGCCGGATAAACAAAAATAGAGGGCGCACTTTTGAGATGAACCGGCAGCTACCGTTATAGTCTAAGTTGGTCGTTTTCGACAATAAGAGTGGTACCGCGGGAATTCTCGTCTCTGATGTATGTATACATCAGGGGCTTTTTTTTTCGAATTCTTATATAATAGACACAATCAATCGATAGGCTTAAATGAGTAGAAAAGTTGATTTAATAATGATTAGCTGCTGAGTGAACTCAAATGTACCTTAGAGAAAATTTTTCATGAGCAGGAATTAGGAGGAACTAGAATGAATAATAAAGAAATCGTTGCACAGGCTGTTTTTGAAGTAGTTAAAGAGAATCTCACATTGTCAGAAGTGGCACGCTTATTAGAAAATCCAAAGTCAGTCGATCATGGGGATGTAGCTTTTCCAGCATTTTCTTTAGCTAAAGTGTTTCGAAAAGCTCCGCAACAAATCGCGGCTGAATTAGCAGAAAAAATCAATCCAGAAGCATTTGAAAAAATTGAAGTTGTTGGTCCATACTTAAATTTCTTTATGAAAAAAGAAGTTATTTCTAGCATGGTCTTAAAACAAATTGCAAAAGAAGGCAGTCATTTCGGCGATAGCAATATCGGCAATGAAGGAAACGTCACGATTGACATGTCTTCACCCAATATCGCCAAACCAATCTCGATGGGACACTTGCGTTCTACGGTAATTGGAAACTCCATCAGCTTGATTTTAAGCAAGATAGGCTATAATCCAATTAAAATCAATCATCTAGGCGACTGGGGAACTCAATTTGGCAAACTGATTGTAGCTTACAAAAAATGGGGGTCAGAAGAAAAAGTCAAAGCAGAGCCCATCAATGAACTTTTACGGCTATATGTAGAATTTCATGAAAAAGCAGAAGAAGAACCTGAATTAAATGATGAGGCCCGCGCATGGTTCAAAAAACTAGAAGAAAACGATGAAGAAGCGTTAGCATTATGGAAATGGTTCCGCAGTGAATCGTTAAAAGAATTCAACAAAATCTATGGTATGTTGGAAGTTGAGTTTGATTCATATAATGGAGAAGCGTTCTACAATGACAAGATGGATGAAGTTGTTACAATGTTGGAGGAAAAACATTTACTTCAAACAAATGAAGGCGCAGAAATCGTTGATCTTGAGCAATATGGATTAAATCCAGCCTTGATTAAAAAATCAGATGGGGCGACATTATACATCACGCGTGATTTGGCGGCAGCACTTTATCGTAAGCGTGAATACAATTTTGTGAAATCATTGTATGTTGTCGGTAACGAACAAAGCGGACATTTCAAACAGTTGAAAGCTGTTTTGAAAGAACTATCTTTTGATTGGTCCGATGAAATGGTTCATGTTCCATTTGGTTTAATCACTAAAGATGGCAAAAAGTTATCAACACGTAAAGGAAAGATTGTTTTATTAGAAGAAGTGTTGAATGAAGCCAATGATTCCGCTTTAGCCCAAATCCAAGAGAAAAATCCTGAGCTGCCAAACAAAGAAGAAGTTGCTCATCAAGTTGGTGTCGGAGCGGTTGTCTTCCACGACTTAAAAAATGATCGATTGAATAACTTTGACTTTAATTTGGAAGAAGTTGTCCGTTTTGAAGGAGAAACAGGGCCGTATGTTCAATACACCCATGCTCGTGCAATGACTATTTTAGAAAAAGCTGATTTTGTGATTGATCCTGAAGCGGTATATGCAGTAAATGATGCGGATAGTTGGGAGATCATCAAACTGCTTCAAAGTTATCCAGAAGTAGTCATGCAAGCAGCCGATCAATATGAACCATCTGTGATTGCCAAGCATTCGATCCGTTTAGCACAAGCCTTCAATAAATATTATGCTCATACCAAAGTTTTAGTCGATGATGATCAAAAAGAGGCACGTCTCGCCTTAGTCCATGCCGTGACAGTCATCTTAAAAGAAGATCTGCGTCTATTAGGTGTTCATGCACCAAATAAAATGTAAGTTGTTAAAAGAAAGTCGTGTCAATCACGACTTTCTTTTTTTTCTCCAATTAGCCTGCAAGTATGGTATATTTTAAGAAAACGTGTCAAGACACATCGGAGGGAACTCATGAAAAAAATTTGGTTCAGTTTATTTTGTGCAGGATTATTACTAGTTTTAACAAGTTGCGGTCAAGGACAAGCAGAACAGCAAGATGCAGAAACAAAGCAAAAAATAGCGTTAATATTGGGATTTGGCGGCGTTGATGATCGTTCTTTTAATCAAGCTGGTTGGGAAGGACTTGAAAAATGGGGCGCTGCTAAAAAATTACAAGCAAAAAAAGATTTTACTTACATTGAAACAAATGATCCGCAAGAAAACAGCACAAATATTAATCAGGCAGTCGAAAATAGATTTACGACGATTATTAGTTTGAGTTACTTGCAAGCAGATGCGCTGGAAGAAGCAGCCAAGCAACATCCTGAGCTAAAATTCGCCTTGGTCGATGGAGAAGTCAAGGGAATAAAGAATGTCGTTTCCGCAACATTTAAAGACCAAGAAAGTGCTTATTTAGCTGGTCTTGCAGCGGCTTATACGACAAAGACCAACGAGGTTGGATTTATTGGCGGGATGGAAGGGCCGGTGATCCAACGTTTTCAAAAAGGATTTGAAGCCGGAGTCGAAGCTGGCGCGAAAGAATTGAAAAAAGAAATCAAAGTAAGTGTGCAATATGCTGCATCCTATGATGCTCCAGATAAAGGAAAAGTGATTGCAGCCGCAATGTATGAAGCGGGTGCAGATATTTTATATCAAGCAGCTGGTAGTACGGGAGCCGGTGTTTTTCAAGAAGCTAAAGCTCGTAATGAAAATGCCCCCGATCAAAAAGTTTGGGTGATTGGAGTTGATCGTGATCAAAGCGATGAAGGCAATTATCAATTAGCTGATGGTAAAATGGGTAACTTTACTTTAACTTCAACGAAGAAAAATGTGGGAGCAGCAGTTACTGAAATTGCTGAATCAATTTCTGATAATAAGTTTTCTGGGGGAAAAAGCCTGCATTTTGGATTGAAAGAAGCCGGAGTTGATCTAACTGACGGACAATTATCTGAAAGTGCCCGCCAAGCAGTCGCAGTTGCCAAAAATAAAATTATCAAAGAGGAATTAATCGTTCCAGAAAAATAAAAAAACAAGGTGTCAATCTCATTTTCCGAGATCGATACCTTGTTTGTCTTTTTGCAGGTGTTAGTCATTTCCTGCCGTCTTGATAGTAGTAAAGATAGATTCTTGCGTGGGGTTTTGCAAAAAATCAGCAACCTTTTGGGCATCTTCAGGTGTTTTAGAGATGATAATAATCGTATCGAAACTGGCCATAGTAGCAACGATCAATTCACTGGAAAGATCATCTAAGACAGAAGCCAATAAATGTGCGTTGTCCGGCAAAGTATTGACGATTGTCATAAATTGAACTGTAGCAACTTTGACAATGACGTCACTTGTCATACGGATCAATCGCTTAATATCGTCATCTTCCGTCGGAGTTTGATGGTCTTGGAATAATTCAAAGCGCGGTTTCCCAGATTCATCAATTGTTTTTACGATTTTCAGGTCGCGAATGTCTCTTGAAATCGTCGCTTGAGTCGCTGAGACATGATATCGTTGCAGATAATCCATTAATTCATTTTGATTACGAATCGGATTTTCCGAAATAATTTGTTTGATTAATTCATGGCGGTCTTTTTTTCGCATAAAAATCTCCTTATTTCTTATAGAATGCAGTTTTTCTAGTCGATAAGTTTCTCTTGATCAGCTCAATCTTTTGTCCTTTGAAAACACAACTAGTCGCTTTATTCATCTAGCAAGCTGAATAATAATTATGCACTCAGTATAGCAGAAAAAGTATTTTTGGGCAGTATTCCTTCATAAATATTAATCTCCAATCTAACAGAGAAAAAAAGATTGATTTATTAAAAATATTCTTGTATAATTACTAATTGTGTGTAGGCGACTACAACGCAAAAATCCACATTCTGACTTGATTTGTAAAGTGGTGCTGCATCGTCAGTTCTTTACAAAAACGAGAGCAGAAGAGGAAAACAAAAAACCAATTGGAGGAAACACAAATGTCAGTATTGTCTATGAAACAATTACTAGAAGCCGGCGTACACTTTGGTCACCAAACTCGTCGCTGGAACCCAAAAATGAAGAAATATATCTTCACAGAAAGAAACGGAATCTACATCATTGACTTACAAAAAACAGTCAAGTTAGTAGACGTTGCTTACGATTACATGAAAGATGTTGCTGAAGACGGCGGCGTTGCATTGTTCGTAGGTACTAAAAAACAAGCTCAAGAAGCAATCAAAGAAGAAGCAATCCGCGCTGGTCAATACTATGTAAACCACCGTTGGTTAGGCGGAACTTTAACAAACTGGGATACAATCCAAAAACGTATCGCTCGTTTGAAACAAATCAATGCAATGGAACAAGACGGTACTTTCGAAGTATTGCCTAAAAAAGAAGTTGTTGGTTTGAACAAAGAACGTGAACGTTTAGAAAAATTCTTAGGCGGTATCGCTGATATGCCTCGCATCCCAGATGTTATGTATATCGTTGATCCTCGTAAAGAACGTATTGCTGTTCAAGAAGCTCAAAAATTAAACATTCCAATCGTAGCTATGGTTGATACAAACTGCGATCCAGATGAAATCGACGTAGTAATCCCTTCAAATGATGATGCGATTCGTGCGGTGAAATTAATCACTGCTAAAATGGCTGATGCTTTCATCGAAGGTAATCAAGGGGAAGATCAAGTAGCTGAAGAAGACTTCGTAGCTGAAGATGGCGGACAAGCAACTTCAATCGAAGAAATCGTTGATGTAGTGGAAGGCGACAATGCTTCTACTGAATCAGCTGAATAATCTAGTAGCTTATGCTGCTTCAAAGTAAATATATTCCTTTGAAGCAGCTTTTTTAGAAAAATTAAGGAGGCCCTTAAAATGGCAGACGTAACAGCTAAAATGGTAAAAGAACTACGCGACATGACTGGCGTAGGGATGATGGATGCAAAACGCGCATTAGTAGAAGTAGAAGGCGACATTGAAAAAGCTGTAGATCTTTTACGCGAAAAAGGTATGGCTAAAGCAGCTAAGAAAAATGACCGTATCGCCGCTGAAGGTTTAGCTTCAGTTGCAATCCATGGAAATACTGCTGCAATCGTAGAAGTAAACTCTGAAACAGACTTCGTTTCTAAAAATGAAATGTTCCAAAACTTAGTTAAAGAAATCGCAGAATTAGTTGCTGAACATAAACCAGCTGACATGGATGCAGCGATGAAATTAACAAATGCTAAAGGTGAAACTTTAGATGCTGCATTGATTGAAGCTACTCAAGTTATCGGTGAAAAAATCAACTTCCGTCGTTTCAAAGTTGTTGAAAAAGAAGACAATGCAGCATTTGGCGGCTACCTACACATGGGCGGACGTATCGCTGTTTTAGCATTATTGAACGGTACAACTGATGAAACAGTTGCAAAAGACGTTGCGATGCACGTTGCGGCAATTAATCCTCGCTATGTAGATGAAAGCCAAATTCCAGACTCAGAATTAGAACATGAAAAAACAGTTCTAACTGAACAAGCATTAAATGAAGGCAAACCAGCTAATATCGTTGAAAAAATGGTTATTGGCCGTTTGAACAAATTTAAAGCAGAAATCGCTTTGGTTGATCAACCATTCGTTAAAGATCCTGATATGACTGTTGAAAAATATGTATCTTCTAAAGGTGCGACAGTTGAAAGCTTCGTTCGTTTCGAAGTCGGCGAAGGTATCGAAAAACGCGAAGATAACTTTGTAGAAGAAGTTATGAGCCAAATCAAAAAATAATTCTGTTTTCCAACAGGTGGGAACGCACGGGAGATGTGCGCTCCCTTTTTTTAAGCAAATCCAAATTTGGCTGGCTTCAAAGACAGAATATGCTAAAATATCAGTAGAGTGACAGTGGAGGTATTGTGATGAATGAACCAAAGTATAAACGTGTAGTATTGAAACTTAGTGGAGAAGCCTTAGCAGGTGATGAGAAATTCGGCATCAATCCACCAGTGATCCAAGAGATCGTTGAAGAAATCAAAGAGGTTCATGATCTAGGAATCGAAATGGCAATCATCGTTGGCGGCGGCAACATTTGGCGTGGACAAATCGGTGCACAAATGGGGATGGAACGTGCACAAGCAGACTATATGGGGATGTTAGCAACTGTGATGAATGCTTTAGCGTTACAAGATGCCTTAGAAAATATCGATGTCCCAACACGGGTCCAAACATCTATAGAGATGCGACAAATCGCAGAACCATACATTCGCCGCAAAGCAGAACGTCATCTTGAAAAAGGGCGTATCGTAATCTTTGCCGGTGGAACAGGGAATCCTTATTTTTCAACGGATACAACTGCGGCATTAAGAGCAGCAGAGGTCAATGCAGATGTAATCTTAATGGCAAAAAATAATGTCGATGGCGTTTATTCGGCTGATCCAAAACTTGATGAAAATGCAGTGAAATATGAAGAATTGACCCATTTAGATGTGATCTCCAAAGGGTTGCAAGTCATGGATTCGACTGCAAGTTCATTGAGTATGGACAATGATATTCCACTTGTTGTCTTTAATTTAAATGAACCAGGAAATATTAAACGAGTTGTACTCGGTGAAAACATCGGGACGACTGTAAGGGGGAAATAACATGGCAGATGCAGTAATGAATGAAGCAAAAGACAAAATGAAAAAAGCACAAGAGGCCTTGCAACGTCAATTAGGACAAATTCGTGCTGGGCGCGCAAATGCAAGTTTGCTTGATCGCATCACAGTTGATTATTACGGTGTTCCAACACCCGTTAATCAAATGGCATCAATCACGATTCCTGAAGCACGCGTATTGATGGTTACACCATTTGACAAAAATATGATCAAAGATGTTGAAAAAGCGATTTTAGCTAGCGATATCGGCTTGAATCCTGCCAATGATGGAAATGTGATTCGTTTAGTGATTCCTCAATTGACAGAAGAACGCCGGAAAGAATTGGCTAAAGAAGTGAAAAAAGAATCTGAAGGCGCAAAGATTGCTGTTCGTAACATTCGCCGCGATGCGATGGATGACTACAAAAAACAACAAAAAAACGGCGACTTGACTGAAGATGATCTACGCAACGTTGAAAAAGATATTCAAACATTAACAGATGAAAACATCAAAGCAATCGATCAAATTGTTACAGAAAAAGAAAAAGAATTATTAGAAGTTTAAGTTAAAAACTGGTGTGCATTCATTGTATACCAGTTTTTTTGTTAGTTATTGGATAAGTTTAGCTTGGTACAAATCTTATATCTATCCAAAAATATGGCCAACACTTAGTTGAAACAAAAACATGAGTATATTGAAAGTTTGAAAAAGTCTAAATACCCATAGATAGTCATAGGCAAGCATTTAGATTATTGCTATAATGGCTGATGAATCTAAATACTTGCTTATTTTCTGAAAAATTTAGGAAATGGATTAAGAGAGGTATTAGTTAAAAGTAGGAGGGAAAATATGGTCTTACGTTTTTTTCCACAGAAAGAAAAATATACACCAGAAGAATCCAGTTTCAATTTCGATCCTGAAGGAGCAATTCCAAAACATATTGCAATTATTATGGATGGCAATGGGCGTTGGGCGCAAAATCGTCGTCTTCCTAGAATTGCCGGTCATAAAGAAGGAATGGAGACTGTCAAAAAAATTACCAAACATGCGAATCGTTTAGGAGTCAAAGTACTGACGTTGTATGCTTTTTCAACGGAAAATTGGAAACGGCCGGAAGAAGAAGTAAAATTTTTGATGCAGCTACCAGTAGATTTTTTTGATACCTTCGTACCAGAGTTGATCAAAGAAAATGTTCGAGTTCATGTGATGGGTTACGAAGAATATTTACCTGCCCATACACAAGATGCAGTGAAACGAGCGATTGAACAAACTGCACAAAATGATGGCCTTGTTTTGAATTTTGCACTAAACTACGGCAGTCGGGCAGAAATCGTTACCGCAATCAAACAGATAGCACAAGAAGTTAAAGATGAAAAACTCGCTGTAGAAACAATTGATGATACCATTGTAGGGGATCATTTAATGACGGGCTTTTTGCCACAAGAATTACGAGACCCGGAATTAGTCGTTCGCACAAGTGGCGAAGAACGGATCAGTAATTTTTTGCTGTGGCAGTTAGCTTATAGCGAATTGTATTTTACTAAAGCTTTGTGGCCAGATTTTGATGAAGATCACTTAAAAGCTGCCATCGCTTCTTTCCAACAAAGAAATCGGCGTTTTGGAGGCTTGAACAAGGAGGAGAAAAAATGAGACAGCGAGTAATCACCGCAGTCGTCGCGTTAGCGATTTTTATTCCAATTCTATATGTAGGCGGGATTGCTGTAGAACTTGCAGCAGCGGTGTTAGCAGGAGTTGGTGTGTATGAATTATTTCGTATGAGGGGACTAACAATCCTCAGTTTTGAAGGGGTACTTTCCATAATAGGTGCAGTTTTTCTTGTTTTACCAGCAGAACGTTGGCTGCCTTTTTTAAGTGGGGAAAATAGTAATTTCTTACTATTTTATTTGACAGTAATGATGATTTTAGGTTTTTCAGTAGTATCAAAAAATACCTATACAATCGATGAAGCTGGTTTTCCCGTTGTGGCTAGTTTGTATGTAGGCGTAGGATTTCAAAATTTAGTAACGGCACGTGCAGAAGGGTTAGCTATTTTATTGTTTGCTTTCTTCGTTGTTTGGGCAACGGATATCGGTGCGTACATGGTAGGTCGTCAAATCGGCAAGCATAAACTTTGGCCAGATATCTCACCTAACAAGACCATTGAAGGAGCACTAGGCGGAATCGTTAGTGCAATCGTTGTTGCAGTGATCTTTGTCTTGGTCCAACCACAAGTATTTCAACACAATTTAGTGACGATGATTATTTTTACAATCATTTTCTCAGTAGTTGGTCAGTTTGGTGATCTAGTAGAATCTGCAATCAAACGTCATTATGGTGTGAAAGATTCCGGCACTATTTTACCGGGACATGGTGGTATTTTGGATCGTTTCGATAGCATGTTGTTTGTTTTTCCTATGATGCATTTATTAGGTGTTTTCTAAAGAGCGGAAACGCTCTTTTTTTTTAAATTTTCTTTGAAAAGAGCTGTATTTTTTTGAGTCTATGATAAACTAACTCTAAGAAATAAATGAAGGTAGGAAAATTATGCGTACGATTATTACGTTTTTAATCGTTTTTGGTGTCCTGGTGATTGTTCATGAGTTTGGCCACTTTTTCTTTGCGAAACGCTCAGGGATATTGGTTCGTGAATTTTCAATTGGAATGGGCCCAAAATTGATTGCTCATATGGGAAAAGACGGAACAACTTATACATTGCGTTTGCTGCCAATTGGCGGTTATGTCCGAATGGCTGGTTTAGAAGATGAAGAGACGGAATTAAGTCCTGGAATGCCGCTTTCAGTGGAGCTGACCGATCAAAACGAAGTACGACGTATCAACGTCAGCAAGAAAGTCCAATTGCCTAATAGTATTCCAATGGAATTGATTTCAGCAGACTTGGTCGATGCGCTTACGATTAAGGGCTATGTAAATGGTGATGAGAGTCAAGAGACGACTTATAAAGTCCAGCATGATGCGACGGTCATCGAAGAAAGTGGAACAGAAGTCCGCATCGCACCACGCGATGTCCAATTTCAATCTGCAAAATTAGGTGCACGAATCTTGACTAATTTTGCAGGACCGATGAATAATTTTCTTTTGACGATTATTCTTTTTATTGCGTTGGCATTTTTGCAAGGTGGGGTAGCAGATTATAATACGAATCAGATCGGCACCGTACAAGCAGGCAGTCCGGCAGCTGTTGCTGGCTTAAAAGATCATGACGCAATCGTTGCGGTCGAAGGAGAAAAAATTTCTTCATGGGATGACCTAACAACTACTGTCACGAAAAAGCCCGGAAAGAAATTGACAGTCGTCATCGAGCAAGACGGGAAACAAAAAACAGTTCAAATGACGCCTAAGAGCGTGGAGAGCAATGGTCAAAAAGTCGGTCAAATTGGTGTGACACCTTATCTTAAAACGAGCTTTTTAGATAAAATCGTTGGTGGCTTGACTCAGTCATGGGAAATGACTCAAAATATTTTCAGTGCGTTAGGTTCATTGTTTAGCGGCTTTAGTTTAGATAAACTTGGAGGACCGGTAATGATGTATCAAATGTCTGCTGAAGCTTCACGAGCAGGTCTTAAGACAGTCATCTACTTGATGGCAGTGTTATCAGTCAACTTAGGGATTGTCAACTTGTTGCCCATCCCAGCATTTGATGGAGGGAAAATTTTATTGAACCTTATCGAAGGCTTGCGGGGAAAACCTCTCGATCCAGCTAAAGAAGGCTTGATTACTATGATTGGTTTTGGTTTTATCATGCTTCTAATGATTTTAGTCACATGGAACGATATTCAACGTTTCTTCTTTTAAATGAAAGGATCGAATTTTTTCGATCCTTTTTCTAATGCAATCATAAATAAAAACAGGTATACTGGAACATACTTGAAAAAGTGAAGGAGATGTCATTTTGTCTAAAAATCGTGAGTTGTTCGAAAATTTATTACGACAAATTGAACTAGCCGAGACCGAGCAACAACATCCAGCGATCCAAGCAGCAGAGATCCGCGAAGTAGTTGTTCACGAAAAATCTCGGATGTGGGAATTTTTTATTCAAACCCCGCAAATTTTACCAGCTAAATTGTTTTATACCTTTCATCAAAAGTTGCAACTAGCCTTTCAATCGATCGCAAAGGTAAAATTACATATCGTACCAGATGACAGACAGTTTGAAGAAGCTCTCTTACAAAATTATTGGCAACTGGCATTAGGTGAGCAAGAATGTGATACTCCCTTAGTTAAACAAGTTTTAAGCCAGCCGTTGCCGCTGATTCAAGATAAGCGGATTGTTTTATTGATTGACAATGAGACAGTCATCCCCTTTTTGAAACAGCAGTATTTACCAAAGATCGAAGAAAATCTAGTCTCATATGGTTTTCCTCATTTGCGGATCGACCCAGAAGTAGACAAAGAACAAGCAGATAAAAAACTACAAGAATTTGAGGCTCGTAAACAAGAACAGGCACAGGTGATGCAAGAACAAGCCGCCGCTAGCTTGGCTCAATATGAATCAAAGAAAAAAGAAAAGAAAGAAAATACTGCTCATTTTGATGGACCAATCCAAATGGGACGAAATATCCCAGCTGATGAAGCAATCACACCAATGGGAAATATCATTGAAGAAGAACGCCGGATTACTATTGAAGGTTTTATTTTCGATAAAGAAGTTCGAGAATTACGTTCAAAACGAAAGATTCTGATCTTAAAAATGACTGACTATACTTCATCATTTGTAGTGAAAAAATTCTCCAATGGTGAAAAAGATGAAGCTATTTTTGATGCTATTGCAAACAATAGTTGGATCCGTGTCCGAGGAAGCGTACAAGAAGATACGTTTATGCGTGATCTAGTTATGAATGCTCAAGATATCCAAGAAGTAAAACATCCGCAACGACAAGATACTGCTACTGAAAAACGTTCGGAATTACATTTACACACTAATATGAGTACGATGGATGCAATCAACAGTGCCGGTGAATTGGTTGCTCAAGCAGGGAAATGGGGACATAAAGCCATTGCGATTACCGATCATGGCGGAGCTCAATCATTTCCAGAAGCTCATGCAGCCGGCAAAAAAGCCGGTGTGAAAATTTTATACGGAGTTGAAGCCAATGTCGTTTCTGATGGTGTGCCAATTGCTTATAACGATGCCCATGAATCTTTGACAGACGCTACCTATGTCGTGTTTGACGTGGAAACGACGGGTCTATCTGCTGTTTACGATACAATCATTGAATTAGCTGCTGTCAAAATGCACAAAGGAAACGTCATTGATACTTTTGAAGAGTTTATTGATCCAGGACATCCATTGTCAGAAACCACAATCAATTTGACAGGAATCACTGACGAGATGGTTCGTGGATCAAAACCAGAAAAAGAAGTCATGGAATTGTTTGAAAAATTCTGTGAAGGAGCGATCTTAGTCGCACATAATGCGACGTTTGATATTGGCTTTATTAATACAACTTACGTTCGCCATGATATGTCGGAAACGCCTAATCCGGTTATTGATACCTTGGAGCTGGCCCGATTCTTATATCCAGAATTTAAACGATTTGGGTTAGGCGTGTTGACTAAAAAGTTTGGTGTCAGCTTGGAACAACATCACCGAGCAGTTTATGATGCGGAAGCAACTGGTCATTTAGCCTGGATCTTTGTCAAAGAAGCAATGGAAAAACACGAGATGATTTATCATGATCAATTAAATGATCATGTAGGTGAAGGGGATTCTTACAAACGAGCCCGTCCTTTTCACGCTACAATTTTGGCTAAAAACCAAGATGGATTAAAGGATCTATTCAAATTGATCTCCATGTCTAATGTGGAATACTTTGAACGAGTTCCGCGAATCCCGCGTTCACAGCTAAGTAAGATGCGAGAAAATCTATTGATCGGTTCTGCCTGTTCACAAGGCGAGATCTTTGAAGCAATGATGCAAAAAGGGGTAGAAGAAGCAAAAAAACGTGCGGTTTTCTATGACTATATCGAAGTGATGCCAAAAGCAGTTTATGCGCCATTACTCGAACAAGAGTTGGTAAAAAGCGAAGCTGACCTAGAAGATATTTTGCGAAACTTGATTCAGATCGGCAAAGAATTAAATAAGACTGTCGTAGCAACAGGCGATGTTCATTATTTAAATAAAGAAGATGCAATCTATCGAAAAATTCTCATCAGCTCGATGGGTGGAGCGAATCCGTTGAATCGTCACAGTTTGCCCGATGTTCATTTCCGAACAACCGATGAAATGCTGCAAGCTTTTAGTTTCTTAGGGCCAGAATTGGCAAAAGAAATCGTTGTAGCTGGTCCTAATACAATCGTTGATAGCTGTGAAGAAATTATTCCAGTCAAAGATGAGTTGTACACACCGAAAATTCCTGGTTCAGAAGAAGAAATCAAAAAATTAAGTTATGATCGGGCTCGGGAATTGTATGGCGATCCATTGCCAGAGATTATTGAAAAGCGTTTAGAAAAAGAATTGACTTCGATTATCGGTAATGGGTTTTCAGTTATCTATCTGATTGCTCAGAAATTAGTCCATAAAAGTAATGCAGATGGTTATTTAGTAGGCTCACGTGGATCAGTCGGCTCGAGTTTTGTCGCAACGATGACTGGGATCACTGAAGTTAATCCACTACCGCCGCATTATTATTGTCCTGAGTGCCAGTACTCTGAATTTTTTGAAGACGGGTCTTATGGTTCAGGTTTTGATATGCCGGAAAAAGCTTGTCCAAAATGTGGTGCACGGCTTAATAAAGACGGACACGACATTCCTTTTGAGACATTTTTAGGATTCCACGGAGATAAAGTACCTGATATCGATTTGAACTTTTCTGGTGATTACCAGCCAGAGGCGCATAACTATACGAAAGTATTGTTTGGTGAAGAATATGTTTATCGTGCTGGGACGATTGGTACAGTTGCCGATAAGACTGCGTATGGATTTGTCAAAGGCTATGAACGCGATCACAATTTACATTTCCGTAATGCGGAGGTTGATCGTTTAGCCAAAGGGGCAACGGGAGTCAAACGAACGACTGGACAACATCCAGGTGGGATAATCGTTATTCCTGATTATATGGATGTTTATGATTTTACTCCGATTCAGTACCCAGCGGATGATCGAAACTCTGAATGGAAAACAACGCACTTTGATTTCCATTCGATCCACGATAATGTATTGAAATTAGATATCTTGGGTCACGATGATCCAACGGTGATTCGGATGCTGCAAGAATTATCAGGAATTGATCCTAAAACGATTCCGACAGATGATCCCGAAGTAATGAAGATTTTTTCTGGCCCACAAGTTTTAGGAGTTGAACCAGATCAAATCTATTCAAAAACAGGGACTTTAGGTATTCCAGAGTTTGGGACTCGCTTTGTTCGCGGGATGTTAGAAGAAACCAGCCCAACTACTTTTGCTGAATTATTGCAAATTTCTGGATTGTCTCATGGGACAGATGTTTGGCTGGGTAATGCGGAAGAATTGATTAGCCGCGGAGAAGCAAATCTAGCAGAAGTTATCGGTTGTCGGGATGATATCATGGTGTATTTGATTCATGCGGGACTTGATAGTGGGATGGCCTTCAAAATCATGGAGACCGTTCGTAAAGGGCAATGGAATAAAATTGATGAGGAATTACGTGAAACGTATTTATCTGCCATGAAAGAAAACAATGTTCCTGATTGGTATATTGATTCATGTTCTAAGATTAAGTATATGTTCCCCAAAGCCCATGCGGCAGCTTATGTACTGATGGCGTTGCGAGTAGCATATTTTAAAGTCTATTTTCCTATTCTTTATTACTGTGCCTATTTTTCCGTTCGTGCCGATGATTTTGATTTAGTTGCGATGGCAAAAGGCAAAGATGCAGTGAAAGCGGCGATGAAGGCTATCACGGATAAAGGAATGGACGCATCGACAAAAGAAAAGAACCAGCTGACTGTTTTGGAATTATGTAACGAAATGCTGGAGCGGAATTTCCATTTTGGGATGATTGATCTGTATAAGTCAGATGCCCAAGATTTCGTGATTGATGGTGATACATTGATTGCACCTTTCCGTGCAGTGCCAGGGCTTGGACTAAACGTAGCAAAACAGATTGTCGAAGCACGTAAGGATGGTGTTTTCTTATCAAAAGAAGATCTAGCCTCACGTGGGAAAGTATCAAAGACTTTGATTGAATACATGGATACCCATGGTGTTTTGAAAGATCTACCAGATGAAAATCAACTTTCACTTTTTGATATGTAAAGAAAAGGATAAATTCCAACCTAAAATGAAAGAAACTCTCATTATGAAAATGAGAAGGTTGAATTTTCAAAGAATTTATGCTAATATAACAAAGTAATCATAGACTGATGGTGAGTGAGCGGATTTTTCGCTCACTCTTTTTAATGGATTAAAGGAGGCTGACAGTTTGAGCAGTGTAGTCGAAACAGTGACTGACTTAGTAACACCCATTTTGGATGAGCAAAATTTTGAGTTAGTCGAAGTGGAATTCGTCAAAGAAGGAAAAAGTTGGTTTTTAAGAGTGTTTATCGATAAAGAAGGCGGCATCGATATTGAAGAATGTGCTTTTGTCAGCGAGAAACTCAGTGATAAGTTGGATTCGTTCGATCCAGATCCAATCCCGCAAGCATATTTTCTTGAAGTTTCTTCACCAGGGGCCGAACGTCCATTGAAAAAAGAAAAAGATTACCAAAACGCAATCGGCCAATACATCAACGTTTCGTTGTATCAAACGATTGATGGTGAGAAACAATATCAAGGCTTCTTAAAAGAAGTGACTGAAGATACATTAATATTGACAGTCAAAATCAAAACACGTACTAAAGATATGGTTTTTGAACGTAAGAATATTGCAAAAGCCCGTTTTGCGATCGAATTTTAAGTTGAAATCAAACCTATTTTTTTCAAAAAATAGATTCGTTAATATGAACTAGGGAGAAAGTTAAAATGAGTAAAGAAATGCTAAATGCTTTGGATACTTTAGAAGCAGAAAAAGGTGTTTCGAAAGAAATCGTGATCGAAGCGTTGGAGGCAGCTTTAGTCTCTGCATATAAACGCCACTATGGTCAATCTCAAAACGTTGAAGTTGAATTCAACGAGAAAAAAGGGGATATCCATGTATATGCCGTAAAAGAAGTGACGGAAGAAGTCATGGATTCACAATTAGAAGTTTCATTGAAAGATGCGATGGCTATCAACCCAGCATATGAAATCGGTGATACGATTCGTTTTGAAGTAACACCCAAAGACTTTGGCCGGATTGCTGCTCAAACAGCGAAACAAGTTATTTTACAACGTGTGCGTGAAGCTGAACGCAGTATTATCTATAATGAATACAGCGCCTACGAAAACGATATCATGCAAGGTGTGGTAGAACGTCAAGACAATCGTTACATCTATGTCAATTTAGGTAAGATCGAAGCGGTCTTATCAAAACAAGACCAAATGCCCAATGAACATTACAAGCCCCATGATCGGATAAAGGTTTACGTTTCACGAGTAGAAAATACGTCAAAAGGACCACAAGTTTTTGTAAGTCGCAGTCATCCGGATTTATTGCGCCGCTTATTTGAACAAGAAATTCCAGAAGTCTATGATGGAATCGTGGAAATTGTCAGCATCGCTCGTGAAGCTGGTGACCGCGCAAAAGTAGCTGTTCGTTCAACAGATCCTAATATCGATCCAGTGGGAACATGTGTAGGTCCTAAAGGTCAACGTGTTCAAGCAATCGTCAACGAATTAAAAGGCGAAAATATGGACATCGTTGAATGGAATGAAGATCCCGCAGTATTTATTGCGAACTCTTTGAATCCAGCGCAAGTGGAAGATGTTATCTTTGACGTCGCAAATCCAAAAGTTTGTACAGTGGTAGTTCCTGATTATCAATTGTCACTTGCTATCGGTAAACGCGGCCAAAATGCACGGCTTGCAGCTAAACTAACAGCTCATAAGATCGATATCAAATCTGAATCTGACATGGAAGAATTTTACGCAAACTACGATGAATCAGAAGTTGAAGAAATTGATCCAGTGATCGACGAAAAGATTGAAGAAATAACACCAGAATTGACAGAAGATCCTGCTTCTGATCAAACAAAAGAATAGCCCGATAGGAGGACAGCAAATGAAAAAAAGAAAAGTTCCTTTGCGTAAATCGGTCGTTTCCGGTGAAATGTTCCCTAAAAAAGAATTGATTCGTATTGCTAAGTCAAAAGAAGGAGATGTTTCAATCGATCCTTCAGGTAAAAAACCAGGTCGCGGCGCCTATGTGGCATTGGAGCCGGCTGAAGTCGAAGAAGCGTGGAAAAAACGTATCTTAGACCGAACTTTGGGGACTGATTTAAGCGATGAATTTTATCAAGAACTACTTGATTATGTGAAGCACCAAAAAGCCAGAAAAGAGCTCTTCGGCAATGAATAAACAGAAGGCCTTGAACATGTTAGGCCTTGCAATGCGTGCAGGCAAACTGATTACAGGGGAAGAATTAACGATCAATGAGATTCGTAAAAATAAAGTAAAACTCGTGATCGTTACTACTGATGCCAGTGAAAATACCCAAAAAAAGGTATCAGATAAAAGTAAGTATTACCAAACGGCATGTTTTATCGAATTTACTCAAGGAGAGATTTTAGGCGCGATTGGAAAACCGCGAAAAGTTATCGGGGTTTTAGACCAAGGATTCGCCAACAAAATTATGACGTTAATAACAGGTTAGGAAGGTGATTGCATGGGAAAAAAAAGAGTATATGAATTTGCCAAAGAAGTGAATCAATCAAATAAGGATGTCGTGGAAAAAGCACAGTCTTTAGGTATGGACGTTAAAAATCATATGGGTACATTATCCGGAGATGACGAATCAAAATTGAAACAAGCTTTTTCTAGCAAGTCTGAACAAACTACTCAAGCAAAACCATCAGCTAACCAGCACGAAAAATCAAAATTCCATGGAAAGAGCTCGAAGAACAACCCAAATTTCCAGAATAGAAAAGGAAATAAAGACTTGACACAAAATAATAAGACAAACAACTCAGCGAACGCAAACCGTTCAAACCAAGGGCAACGCCCAACGCAAGGCAATACAAACAATGCGCAGCGCCAAAATCAAGGCCAACGTCCAGCACAAAGCGGAACAAATAATGCGCAACGTCAAAACCAAGGGCAACGTCCAGCGCAAAGCGGAACAAATAATGCGCAACGTCAAAACCAAGGCCAACGTCCAGCGCAAAGCGGAACAAATAATGCGCAACGTCAAAACCAAGGCCAGCGTCCAGCACAAAGCGGAACAAATAATGCGCAACGTCAAAACCAAGGGCAACGTCCAGCGCAAAGCGGAACAAACAATACCCAACGTTCCAATCAAAACAGCAACCAAGGGCAACGTTCAGGAGGCAATCAAAACCGTAATAATAGTTTTGGCGGCAACCAAAATCGTAATAAAAACCGATTCAATAAAAAGGGTAAAAAAGGTAGACAGCAACAAAGTCAAAAACCAGCTGTTCCACCACGTAAATTCCGTGAATTACCAGAAGTATTGGAATATACAGAAGGCATGAACGTAGCGGATATCGCAAAGAAAATTCATCGCGAGCCTGCTGAAATCATCAAAAAATTATTTATGATGGGCGTTATGGTTAATCAAAACCAACCATTGGATAAAGATACAATTGAATTATTAGCAACTGACTACGGTATTGAGTCACAAGAAAAAGTGACGATTGACGTTGCAGATATTGATCGTTTCTTTGATGCAGAAGATGTGAATGAAGAAAACTTAGTTTCTCGTCCACCAGTTGTAACGATTATGGGACACGTTGACCATGGGAAAACGACGTTGCTAGATACTTTGCGTCATTCTCGAGTAACTAGTGGAGAAGCCGGCGGAATCACACAACATATTGGAGCGTATCAAATCGACATTGATGGCAAACCAATCACTTTCTTAGATACACCAGGACATGCGGCCTTTACAAGTATGCGGGCACGTGGTGCAAGTATCACAGATATCACGATTTTAGTTGTTGCAGCTGATGACGGAGTAATGCCGCAAACAATCGAAGCCATCAACCATGCAAAAGCAGCAAAAGTACCGATTATCGTAGCCGTAAATAAGATCGATAAACCAGGTGCTAACCCACAACACGTAATGCAAGAATTAAGTGAATACGAACTGATTCCAGAAGCTTGGGGCGGTGATACGATCTTTGTAGAGATTTCAGCGAAGTTCAATCAAAACATCGATGAATTATTAGAGATGATCCTCTTAGTTGCTGAAGTAGAAGATTTGAAATCTGATCCAACACAACATGGTATTGGAACAGTTATCGAAGCTCGTCTAGACAAAGGAAAAGGACCAGTTGCGACATTATTGGTACAACAAGGTACGATGAGAGTCGGCGATCCAATCGTTGTTGGTAATACTTATGGACGTGTTCGTGTCATGACGAACGATATTGGTCGTCGTGAAAAAGCTGCTGGACCAGCAACACCAGTCGAAATTACGGGATTGAATGACGTTCCTCAAGCTGGCGATCGTTTTGCAATCTTTGATGATGAAAAAACAGCTCGTGCAGCAGGTGAAGAACGTGCTAAACGTGCGGTGTTAGAACATCGCAGTGCCAATGCTCGTGTGACGTTGGATAACTTATTTGAATCCCTTAAAGAAGGCGAATTAAAAGAAGTAAATGTTATCATTAAAGCAGATGTACAAGGTTCTGCTGAAGCATTGTCTGCATCATTGCAAAAAATCGATGTCGAAGGCGTACGGGTAAAAATCGTTCATTCGGCTGTTGGGGCAATCAACGAAAGTGATGTTACCTTAGCGGCAGCAAGTAATGCGATTATTATCGGATTCAACGTTCGACCTACACCGCAAGCAAAACAACAAGCAGCGGCTGAAGAAGTAGATATTCGTCTACACCGGATCATCTATAAAGCAATCGAAGAAATCGAAACAGCGATGAAGGGAATGCTTGATCCTGAGTACGAAGAAAAAATCACTGGTCAAATGACTGTTCGTGAAACCTACAAAGTTTCGAAAGTTGGAACGATTGCAGGATGCTACGTTAACGAAGGGTCAATCCAACGAGATAGCGGTGTCCGGATCATCCGTGATGGGATCGTTATTCTTGAAGGTAAACTTGCCAGCTTGAAACGTTTCAAAGATGATGTAAAAGAAGTGAAAATGGGCTACGAATGTGGCGCAATGATTGAAAACTTCAACGACATCAAAGTTGACGATGTTATCGAGGCCTTCATCATGGAAGAAATCAAACAAAAATAGTTTTTAAGGAGGCAATCGCTATGCCAAATTATCGCGATCGTCGTCTTGCGCAGGAGATTTTAAAAGAAGTCAATGATATCTTGCGAAAAAAAGTTCGTGATCCGCGCGTCCAGAATGTGAACATCACAGATGTACACGTTACTGGGGACTTGCAACAAGCGACGATTTATTACAGCTTATTATCTGACAAAGCTTCAGATAAAGAAAAGGCGCAAGAAGGATTGAATAAAGCAAGCGGTTTGGTTCGCCGAGAACTAGGCCAGGCGCTATCAATCTATAAGACGCCTGAATTGTTTTTTGAATTGGATGAATCAGTTGAGTACGGTTCTAAAATCGACCAGCTGATCCGTGATTTAAATAAAGAATAAATTCGTTAGAACCTGAAAAAATTTTTCAGGTTCTTTTTGCATTATTGGAAAAATCCTGTTACAGTGTAGGCAGTTTGTAAGTAATCCTTTTGCTGGATATTTTCAAGGAGGCAAAGTCTAAAATGACAACAGAATTTGAAGAACGGATGAAAGCTCTCCATAAAGAGTTTGAGAACTTGAGCCCGGAAGAACGAAAAGCTGTGAAACAAAAAATTAAAAAAATCAATCTGCTGACATCACGGAAATTAGAACGGATGAAGCATGAGTTATTACGAATGGAAACAAAACGAGCCCAACTTTCATTAGATGACGACTCAAAAGAGTTATCTGAATTAGAAGATCGTATCATCAATAAGAAACGCGAGTTCTTAAAATTATTATCTAAAGCCAAAGAGAATTGTTCCCCGAGGTGAGTGAATGGGCTTAATTGAGATTATTATCATTTTAGCCATTGCCATTACCTTATCAAATGTTTTAGCAAAAGTTTTTCCTTCCTTTCCTATTTTTATGATCCAAATTATTATTGGCATTATTTTAGGATTTACTAAAGTTGGCAGTTCGATTCATTTTGAACCTGAGGTGTTCTTGGTGATGATCATTGCACCGTTATTGTTTCGAGAAGGTGAGACGGCAGATATACCTTCGATTTTGAAACACTTTGGCTTGATTTTATTATTGGCTTTTGGCGGTGTAATTTTCACACTGTTTGGTCTAGGCTTTGTACTGCATAAAATACTGCCGATGATTCCGCTGGCAGCTTGCTTAGCTTTTGGAGCCTCATTGGGACCGACTGATGCAGTAGCTGTCAATTCATTAGCGAAGCGATTGCAGATTCCTGAGTCAGTCATGCATGTTCTAGAAGGTGAAGGCTTGATTAATGACGCAACCGGAGTAACAGCGTTTCAGTTTGCGGTAGCGGCTCTTTTGACAGGTCGATTTTCAGCGATGGATGCGTCGATCTCATTGTTAGAATCTAGTGTTGTTGGTGTTTTAGTAGGATTATTGATCATTTGGCTAAAAAATGAGATTATAAAAATTATTGAACGGATCTCTGCGCAAGATGTCTCTGCGTATCTACTGATTGAACTGATTTTACCGTTTACAGCGTATTTTATTGCCGAATTATTCCATGCTTCAGGAATTATTGCTGCAGTAGTTACTGGTATTTTACAAGCGACAGGCTTTCGCCGTGTCAATCTATTTGAAGCTCAGTTATCAAATGTAACTGAGAGTACATGGAATACAATCAGTTTTATGCTAAATGCCTTAGTCTTTATTTTCTTAGGGATCGAGTTGTCGCAAGTCTTTTCACCTGTTTGGAATAGTCAAAGTTATTCCAATACTCATCTTTTAGGAATCGTATTATTATTGACAGCTCTTTTATTTGCCCTGCGGTTTTTATTTGTCAGCGGTTTTTATATTGTTACTCAAGGCTGGCAGATAAATCGTACACAGTTAAGAAACCGTTTGTTATTGACTTTTGGCGGTGTCAAAGGAACTGTTAGTATTGCGACGATTTTTATTTTACCAGCAACGGTGAATGGTTTGGCATTTCCTGAACGTTCGCTGCTTTTGTTTATCACCGCTTGTGTGACTTTCTTAACCTTGATTATCGGGATGATCTTACTGCCGATCTTATCTGAAGGTGAAGTCATCCCTCCAACAGACCCGAAACTGATGTTGATACTACGTGAGGTTATCAATGAGCTGTATGCTGATCTGGACAATAAACAACTCAGTGAAAAAGAACGTTTTGCCTTACTTGCAGTCATCGCAAATTACCAAGGACGAATTCAACAAATCTTCAATAATTCGATGCCTGAGAGTGCGCAACAAGAATTTCAAGAAATCCAAGCCTTGATTATTTCCGTTGAACGAGATGGGCTGGATGAAAGTTATAGAAGACATCAAATCGATGCGGGTGCATATCGTCTTTATTCACGTTTTATTTCAAATGTCTCTGAGTCGGTAACTAAGCAGATGTTATCTTTACTAAGTTTTTGGCTGATTTTTGTTCGGCGGATCATTCGGATCATCATGCATCCGAAAATGTTCTGGCAACGACAGCAAAAACGCAAAGAAATCGTTGATAATCAAGATATTTCGTCTCTTAGAAAAATATTTATCCGAAACAGTGAAGCAATCTTAGACAGTTTAGAAAACTTGCGAGATGTTTATGATGAAGATCTGATTGATTTTTTTGTAGACGAACGAAAAAATTTGATGCATCAAGTGAGTGGACATGGTTTGTTTGGAACATACCTGATTCAACAAGATCCGCTGTATGCAAAAGAATTGATCCGTGGGTTCTACCTAGAAAGAAAAACGATTGACAAGTACGAAGTTGACGAAGAAATTACTAATTTTACGGCAAATAATTATCGGCACCAAGTCAATCAGTTAGAATCATATACTATGCGCCAATCTTCTGAGCCGAGTATCTCATTTGCGCTGAATCGTCAACGACAAAAGAAAAAAGCCAGAGCAAAAAAAGAATAACTGTATGTCCAAATTAACACTAAACGAACTATCTGAACTAGCTAAAATGTAAAGCGGCTGTCCATCACAGATTAGTGACAAAAATCTGTGAAAGTACAAAAGCAATACATCGATGATAGTTCGGATATTTTTTTGTATTCTGTTAGGAATAATAGTCAATTTAGCGGTGTTCCATTTAGTTGTACATTGTTAAACGAGTAGAATGATTCGATTGTAATTTAACTTTTGCAGTAAAGATGGGAAAAATAAATCAAAGTCGTGGAGTCAAAAGCTATCTTGCCAATTCTCGGAACGGCTATGCTATAATGGGAACGTTAATTATAAGATGAAATGAGGAGACAAAATGGACGGTATCTTGCCGTTATGGAAAGAGCGCGGTATGACAAGTCATGACTGTGTCTTTAAATTAAGAAAGATTTTACAGACTAAAAAAGTTGGTCATGGAGGAACACTAGATCCTGATGTAGATGGTGTCTTGCCTATTTGCATCGGTAAAGGAACAAAAGTAATTGAATACTTACAAGACAGTGGAAAAATCTATGAAGGTGAAATCACGATTGGTTTTTCTACTACGACAGAAGACCGCAGCGGTGAAGTGGTGGAAACAAAAGCGGTAGATCTTCCTTTAACCGAAGTAGAAATCGACCAGATGATGGGGACATTCATTGGAAAGATCAAACAAGTGCCGCCGATGTATTCTGCGGTAAAAGTAAACGGCAAACGTTTGTATGAATACGCTCGAGCAGGTGAAACGATCGAACGACCAGAACGCGAAGCAATCATTGAACACTTCAAGCGGACCACGGCACCTGTTTATGATGCCGAGACTAAAACGCAGAGTTGGCGCTTTCAAGTAACTTGTGGGAAAGGGACGTATGTTCGAACATTAGCCGTAGATCTTGGAGCAAAACTGGGTTATCCTGCTCATATGTCTGATTTGACTCGCTTGGCAAGCGGAGGTTTTTCAGTCGGACAGGCAATGACCTTAGCACAGGTTAGTGAGTTAATGGAGCAAAACCAGATTGATCACGCCTTGCGGCCAATCGAGGAAGCGATGAATGCTTTTCCACGGATCAATCTTACTACTGAAGATTGGCAAAAAGTAAAAAACGGCCAAGTTTTACCGTTGAAGACATTTAACTTGGAAAAGATGCCGGGAGAATTGATTGCATTTTTTTATCAAGAGCAATTAGTCAGTCTTTATAAACAGCATCCAGAAAAAAGCTGGCTTTTAAAACCTAGTAAAGTGATTCGAAACGAGGTATAGCAGATGGAAATCATAAAATTACGTCATCCATATCAACCGGAAGAAATCCCAACAGGAGATTGTGTATTAGTTTTAGGCTTTTTTGATGGTGTTCATCGAGGACATCAAGAAGTAATCAATACAGGAAAAAAAATCGCTGAGGAAAAGAAATTAAAATTAGCTGTTATGACATTCAATCAACACCCAGCAATCGTCTTTCAACAAGTTCAAAGCAAACCAATCAAATACCTGTCAACTCTGAAGCAAAAAGAAGAACGAATGGCGAAACTAGGCGTGGATCTTTTATATGAAGTAGCGTTTACGTCATCTTTTGCCGCGTTGACACCTCAAGAATTTGTTGATCAATATATTGTTGGACTGCATGGCAAAGTCGCAGTCTCAGGGTTTGATTACAATTTTGGAAAAGATCAGTCGGCCGATGCGGAACATCTGCCGAAATACGCAAAGGATCGGTTTGAAGTAGTCATTGTTGCAAAAAAAACGGAAGAACATGAAACAGAAAAAATCAGTTCTTCACGAATCCGTCGTTTGTTATCAGAAGGGCGTTTAGAAGAAGCCAATCATTTGTTAGGGTATGTTTATGAAATTAGCGGGACTGTCATTCACGGTGAAGCACGTGGACGTTCGTTGGGTTATCCTACAGCGAATATCCAAGTGCCAGAAGACATGAAACTGCCTAAAGAAGGTGTTTATGTTAATGAGATCAAGGTTGGTGATCAATGGTACCCAGCGATGGGATCAATCGGACATAATGATACCTTTGGCTCTAATCGCCTGCTGACTGTTGAAATCAATATTTTAGATTTTCATCAAGAAATCTATGGAGAAAAAGTAAAAGTCCGTTGGTATCAGATGTTGCGTGGTCAGGTAGCTTTTGAAACTGTGGATGGATTGATTCGCCAACTTGAAGTAGACGAACAGGCTACTAGAGATTATTTTAAGAAATAAAAGTTATTTAATCGTTGCTGATTCATCAACCAATAAAAGCTTCGGATCACTGAGGAGATCCGAAGCTTTTTGACTGTATTAAAATGTAAGACAGTTAATTTTTATTTCCTTTATCAGTGGAAAGAGCGCCTTCTTTTTGAAGAACGTGTGCCCAAAAAATACCTGTCAACTGTGTAAATAGAAAGAGAATGATCAGCGGAATCGCAACTATAAAAGGTGAAGAAGAATGATAGAGCTCAACTAAAGGACTTTTTAAAACAATCAAGGTATAACTCAATAAAATATTGATGATATTGCCTAAAATCAGTAAAGATATACAGTGTATTTTTTTTGCATAAAACCCGATAGTGATAGTTACTATCATAAATAAAAAAATTCCTATCAGTGAATCAAAAAGATAATCAATTGCCAGTGAAAGATGCATGTATGGAACTAAATAGAAACTAAATGGCAACAGTAAGATTTTTTTATACATCATAGATAACCTCCAATCGAGTGCCTCTAAGGTTATTTTATGATTGATAAAATGTCAATTCAACACAAATCGAAAAATGACGGGAATAATTAAAGTTATTTTATGCTGCTATCAACAAACCATTATCTGTTTAGAAGTAAATTTTTTTCTTAGTAAAGTAATTAAGATGCTCTAAAAAGGAAAAATAAGTTAAATGAATATTTTTGTAAAAATTAGGTGAGAACAAGCAAAGAAGTGTTAGATATGGTAAAAGCTTTATTAAACCTAACAAAATTACACAATATTTCTACTTTACTATCTGAATAATTGTGATAATATGATTAGAAATGGAGGGGTTATATGAATAAAGTGCAAGATCGATTTAATAAAAATGTGTATGAAATTGCCGTCTCATTGATTCGTCAATTTGATGAAAAAGTTTCTGGAATTCCTAATATGTTAAAGTTGACGTTAGGCGAGCCAGACTTTAATACCCCGGAGCATATTAAAGAAGCAGGGCAACAGGCAATTAAGGATAATTTCAGCCATTACACCGGTATGTCTGGTTTGATTGATGTTCGAAAAGCTGCGAGCTGTTTTTTATCTGAAAAATATACAGTTAATTATCAGCCGGAGACAGAAGTTTTAGTGACTGTCGGCGCAACGGAAGCATTGTCGGCTAGCTTATTAGCGATTTTGGAAGCTGGAGATAAAGTATTATTACCAGCACCGACATATCCAGGGTATGAACCATTAATTTTATTAGCAGGTGCTGAACCGGTTTATATTGACACACGTGAAAGCGGCTTTGTTTTAACGCCAGAGCAGATTGATCAAGCGATAGCAGAACATGGCGACAAGGTTAAGGCAATTATCATTACTTCACCGTCAAATCCAACAGGAGTAGCTTATAATGAAGCAGAGGTTGCTGCTTTAAGTGCGACATTGAAAAAATATCCGATTTTTGTAATCAGTGATGAGATCTATAGTGAACTGAATTATGAAACCAAACATGTCTCATTTGGTAAATACTTACGGGAACAAACAATTTTAATCAATGGTTTGTCCAAGTCTCATGCTATGACAGGATGGAGGATCGGCTTTATTTTTGCGCCGGCAGAATTGGTAGAACAAATCATCAAAGTTCATCAATATTTAGTAACAGCTGCGTCGACGATCTCACAAAAAGCAGCGGTCCGAGCACTCGTGCAAGGGATTTCGGATGCAGAAGTCATGAGAGAAGAATATCGAGAACGACGCGATTTTGTTTATCAAACTATGACTAACTTAGGTTTTGATGTGGCACGTCCATCAGGAGCGTTTTATATTTTTGCTAAGATCCCTGCAGATCAAGAGCAAGATTCGATGAAATTCTGTATCGATTTGGCTGAGAAAAATCAACTTGCCCTCATTCCGGGAATTGCATTCGGTCCTGAAGGCGAAGGATATATCAGACTTAGTTATGCTGCTTCGATGGAAAACTTGGTAGAAGCGATGAAGCGTTTGACAGACTATCTAAACAATTAAAAAAGGCGGATCAATTGATCCGCCTTTTTTTAGTTATTTAAGTAATTGAACAAACCGCTGATTGTTTGGTCCTTTAAGGGAATTGTTTTATTATTAGTCTCGGCTTTTATCACATGATAGTAATCAGGCAAATCAGGGACTTCTTTTAGTTGAGCGGCAATAAATTCATTGGTGTTAGTGTAACTCGCTTCTTTTACTGAGCCATTCAATTCATAGGTTATAACGAACATATCTTTCACTTCTCTCATGAATTATTTTGTATAGGCATATTGTATCTTAAAACTAATAAAAAGTAAGTAAATTCGTCTTTACCAAATATTTACAGTTCTTTACGAATCATTTACAAGCACCCAATCAGATATTTACATCCTATTGTTAAAGTAAAGAGGAAATAAACGAGAATCAAAACCAGTTTTTCACAGGTTTTCTCAAAAAAAAAATTTATGAGGAGTGTAAATGATGAAGAAAATTAGTTTAGCGATAGCATTTTCAGTGATTGTCTTAGCAGGGTGTGGTGCTGGTAATGCCACGAAAGATTCCAGTTCAGCAAAAGAAGCTGAAAAAATCACAGCAGTTGGATCGACTGCGCTGCAACCATTAGTCGATGCAGCCCAAGAAAGTTATCGTCAAAATCATCCGAATGTCCAAATCTCCGTTCAAGGAGGCGGGAGCGGCACAGGATTGAGCCAAGTTGAGAGCGGTGCTGTAGAAATCGGTAATTCTGATGTTTTTGCAGAAGAAAAAGAAGGCATAGATGCCAGTAAATTGATTGATCATAAAGTAGCTGTTGTTGGTTTTGTACCAGTGGTCAATAAAGACGTCGGTGTAAAAAATATCACTAAACAGCAATTGATTGATATTTTTACGGGACAAATCAAAAACTGGCAGGAGCTTGGTGGTAAGGATGAAACAATCCAAGTAATCAATCGCGCATCTGGTAGCGGTACACGCGCGACATTTGAGAAATGGGGATTAGACGGGAAAGAGTCTATCCAATCTCAGGAACAAGATTCTTCAGGAACAGTGAAAAAAATTGTCGCCCAAACACCAGGAGCCATCAGTTATTTAGCCTTATCTTATGTTGATGATAGTTTACAAGCGTTACAATTAGAAGGTGTGACAGCTAATATGAAAAACATCACTACAAATAAATGGCCGATCTGGTCTTATGAGCATATGTATACAAAAGGTGAACCAGATAAAGTGTTAGCAGATTTTTTGACCTACATGACTAGCGACGAGATACAATCCGGACCAGTTAAAGAATTAGGATACTTGCCAATCACAGCAATGAAAGTGGAACGAACTGCAGATGGCACAATAAAATAAGTCATTTATTGGAGAAATATTCATGCTACCTAGCAAAAAGAGTGGAGACAATTTTTGTCTCCACTCTTTTTGTCTAATTTTTAATTATTTGGCAAGATGACTGTAAAAGTAGAACCAAGTTTTGGATGACTTTCTACCTTGACTGTTCCACCAAGGATCTCGCTGTATTCTTTGACGATAGCAAGGCCTAAACCGGTCCCGCCTGAATGGCGAGCACGCGCTTTATCTACTCGGTAGAAACGTTCAAAAATCCGTTTTTGATCATCTTTTGACATGCCGATTCCATGATCAGTGACCGTTATAATCAATTGATCTGACAGATGATAACTTAATTCAATCTGACTATTTTTTGAAGAATATTGAATCGCATTTTCTAAAAGATTTTTGATGATCGGCTGAAAAAAAGTCAACCGTGTTTGATAGAAACAATTTTTGGCACCATCGATTGTGACTCGGATTTGTTTGTTTTTTAATAAATGTTGATACAATCCGATTTGCTGTTGGAAGAAATAATTGAGCTCGAGTGCTTGTCGATCTTCTGCCAAATCATCACCGTCTTTTGATAACTCAATAATGTCTTGGATCAGGCGCTGCAATCGTTTGGCATCATTTTCCATGATTGTCAAAAATTCTTCAGTCAGATCAGGGTCGTCTTTGGCACCGTCTAGTAGAGTTTCAGTAAAGCCCAACAAAGAGGTCACAGGTGTTTTTAACTCGTGAGAGACATTACCAACAAAATCACGTTGGATTTTTTCCAAACGACGGACATGAGTCAAATCATAGACCGTTCCCATAACTTGATCCCCTTTAAGTTCATTTTCGATATAACGCAAGCGAATATCGAGATTGAGCGGATTGGGCAATTTTGTTGCGATTTCTTGATGAATCTGATTTTTATCGACTAAGACTTGTTGAATCAACTGGATGAATTTATTATCTTGGATGACCTGCCAATAATAATGTTGGCTGACACCGCCGATTTGTAATAATTCTTCCATCGCTGGATTGATCATCATGAAGCGTCCTTCAGTATCAATAATAAAGACACCAATCGTCAATTCATGGAAGAGAGTAGAAAATTGCTCTTCCGTCGATGTATAGGCGGCATAAGTCTCATTTAATTGTTCACTGATTTGGTTGACTGTGAAATAAAGTTCCCGCCATTGTGAGGAATTTTGCATGACATAATTGCTTTTTTCGGGTTCTTTCAACATTCGCTGCAAAACAGGAAGGACAGTTTCAATCGGTCGATTTCGCTGATATATCAAGTAACAAATGATCGAATAAATAAAGGCATAAAACAAAAGTAAAATAGTAAATATGGTTCGCTGGAAGTTTTGTGTTTTTGATTGAAAATCAGAGGTTTTTTTCGCCACTCGTAAAATACCTGCAATCTCATCACCTGAACGCATCGGCTGAGCAGTGTAGAGTAGTTCCGCCTGCAAAGTCGTACTATACCGAACAGAAGAGCCGATATCATTTTTATTTAAAACAAATTTTACTTCAGGTCGATTTTCTCGATTGCCAGAAAGATCAGGTTCTGCACTATCAAAAATAATTCTTCCTTTTGGGTCTAATAAGGTGATTCGATCGTGGGCCTCGTGTGCAAAATCTTGGATTGCAGTTTGATTTTGCTCAGAATCAAGGCGGGTCAAATCTAGTCGATGGATAAGCAGTTCGCCATTATTAGTTAGAAATTCTTCTTGCAGCTCCAATAATTCTTTAGTAAAAAAGTGATTGGCTAACTTCCAACTACCAAAAAAAAGCAGACAGATTAGTAAAAAAGGAACCAGATAATCTAAATATTTACGTTTCATTGGGCAGGTACCTGAAATTTATAACCAAAGCCTCGTACGGTTTGCAAATATTGTGGGTGTTTAGGATCGACTTCGATTTTTTCTCGTAGATGGGAGACGTGGACATCTACGATTCGGCTTTGTCCAGAAAAATCATATTTCCAGATTCGATCGAGTAATGTGTCGCGATCAATCACACGTTTTTGTCGTTTCATAAAGTAGACTAATAATTCAAACTCTTTCGGGGTCAAGTCGATGGTTTCCCCTCGGACGCTCACTTGATAGTTGGCTAAGTCTGCCTTGATCTCACCAGCTGTTAAAAATTCATGTTCTACTGTTTCTTGGCGAGGTTCCACTCGTCGAAAAATAGCTTTCATTCGAGCTAAAACTTCACGTGGTGAAAATGGTTTGGTGAGGTAATCATCTGCCCCAATTTCCAAACCCAAGATTCGATCAATGGTATCATCTTTGGCAGTGAGCATTAGAATAGGTGTGTCGATTTTTTCTTGCCGTAATTTTTTGGCGATTTCTAAACCATCCATTGATGGCAACATCACATCTAAAATAATGAAATCAAATTTTTCATTCAAGGCTAATTCATAACCTTCTTTTCCATCTTCAGCGGTAGTAACGGCATAGCCTTCTTTTTCTAAGTTAAAACTCAATAATTTTACAATCGAAAGCTCATCATCTACGACTAATACACGTTTCATAAGTGTCTCCTCTCTGAGGTAAGGGAATTCATTTTTCTTGGTAGAACATTTCTGAAAGACTATTTCCATACCTGAATAAATGGTATAATGGGAAGGCAGTTTTGTCACCTATTTTCTATCAATTTACTAGGAGAAATAGCCATGCTGGGAATTAGTGCCTGCTTAGGTGGGATAGCGTGTCGATATGACGGCGATTCAAATGAAATCGCAGCGCTGAAAAAATTAGTTGAAACAGGACAAGCGATAATGATTTGTCCAGAAGTTTTGGGCGGCTTGCCTACACCGCGTCCACCTGCTGAGATTCAAGGCGGCGATGGTTTTGATGTCTGGCAAGGTCGAGCAAAAGTCTTTGATAAAATGGGCAATGATCTGACTGATGCGTTTAAACAAGGTGCGATCAGCGCTTACAATGAATTGAAAAAATTGCAGATTACAGGATTGGTCTTAAAAGAAAAAAGTCCTTCTTGCGGCAGCAGCCTGATCTATGATGGTAGTTTTTCTGGCACTCGCATCAAAGGTGTCGGTGTGGCAACAGCATACTTTATCCAACAAGGGCTACCCGTTTATTCTGAAGAAAATTGGCAAGAGATGAGGATGACGTAATGGAAATCGAAAAAACCAATCGTATGAATGCGTTGTTTGAGTTTTATGCAACGTTGTTGACTGAAAAGCAAATGAATTATATGGAGTTATATTATGCAGATGATTTTTCTTTAGGAGAAATTGCTGAGGAATATCAGGTGAGTCGGCAAGCAGTTTATGATAATATCAAAAGAACAGAAAAAATCTTGGAAGATTATGAGCGTAAATTACATTTGTTCTCTGATTATATCGTACGAGAAGAACAACTTGATAAGTTAGAATTATATGTAACGGAACATTATCCTAAGGATGAATTTTTAGCCGGAATAATTACGAACTTACAGGATTTGGATGAATAGAAAGGAAAATTGATCAATGGCATTTGAAAGTTTAACGCAGCGTTTACAAGCTGCGATGGGAAAATTACGTAAAAAAGGAAAGATCACGGAATCAGACGTTACAGAAATGATGCGGGAGATCCGACTTGCGTTACTTGAAGCCGATGTGAACTTGCAAGTGGTGAAGCAATTTACCAAAGAAGTGCGGACACGTGCGTTAGGGGCAGAAGTGTTAGACAGCTTGTCACCCGCCCAACAAATCGTAAAAATCGTTGATGAAGAATTAACCAAAACATTGGGAACTGAAGCAGTTGGTATTGAAAAATCACCGAAAATCCCGACTGTTATCATGATGGCTGGGTTACAAGGGGCCGGTAAAACAACTTTTGCTGGAAAACTTGCGAACCAACTGATTAAAAATGAAAAAGCCCGTCCTCTAATGATCGCAGGTGACGTCTACCGTCCAGCGGCAATCGACCAATTAAAAGTTTTAGGACAGCAATTAGATGTTCCAGTTTTTGATATGGGCACGGATGTTAGTCCTGTTGAGATTGTTCGTCAAGGGATGGAGCAAGCACGAGCAAATAAAAATGATTATGTGTTGATTGATACAGCTGGTCGCTTACATATCGATGAAGCATTGATGGATGAGTTGAAACAGATTAAAGAACTCGCACAACCTAACGAGATTCTTTTAGTTGTCGATGCGATGACTGGTCAAGATGCAGTCAATGTAGCACAAAGTTTTAACGAACAATTAGGAATTACCGGGGTTGTGATTACTAAATTAGATGGGGATACTCGTGGAGGTGCGGCACTATCTATTCGAGCTGTGACCGGTGCGCCAATCAAATTCGTAGGGTCTGGTGAAAAATTAACGGACTTAGAAGTTTTCCACCCAGATCGGATGTCTAGTCGAATCTTGGGCATGGGAGACATGCTGACTCTGATTGAAAAAGCCCAGCAAGACTATGATGAGAAAAAAGCAGAAGAACTTGCTCGTAAAATGAAAGAAAATAGTTTTGACTTCAATGATTTTATCGAACAATTGGATCAAGTGATGGGGATGGGCCCCATTGAAGATCTATTAAAAATGATCCCTGGTATGAACCAAATGCCAGGAATCGAAAATGTCAAAGTTGATCCTAAAGACGTAGAGCGCAAAAAAGCGATGGTTTACTCGATGACACCAGCAGAACGAGAAGATCCTGATTTATTGAATCCAAGTCGTCGCCGTCGAATCGCTGCTGGCTCAGGAAACTCTGTAGTAGAAGTTAACCGCATGATTAAACAATTTAAAGAATCACGCAAGATGATGCAACAAATGAGCAAAGGCAGTATGCCAGCAGGAATGGATCAAATGTTTGGTTCAGGAATCAAAGGTAAAATGGGTAAGATGGCATTGAACCGGATGGTTAAGAAGAATAAAAAGAAGAAAAAGAAACGTAAATAAAAAAATATAAACTAGCTGAATACCTGAACTTTCTATATTGTAATGCTGCTTCTCATGAAATTGGGATGAAGGACCTACAAGGTCACAGAGGCAATACATCATAGCTAGTTCAGGTATTTTTTCTCGTCATAGCGCTTTCCCATTGCTATACTACAAGCAGCTATTCTTAAAGGAGTGAGAGAAATGTACCGTTGCCAATGGGCAGGAAATAATGAAAAGATGCAACGCTATCATGACACCGTTTGGGGTGTGCCAGAATACGATGAGCAACGACTTTTTCGAAAACTAGTTTTGGATATGGATCAAGCAGGATTAAGTTGGCAAACAATTTTGAATAAAATGGAAAATTTTGATTTGGCTTATGAACAATTTGAGATTGAGAAAGTCGCTAATTTTGATGAAGCCAAGATCGAAGCATTGATGCAAGATGCTGGTATTATTCGTAATCGGCGAAAAATCGAAGCGGCGATTAACAATTCCCAAAAAATAGTAGAAATGCATGCAAAAGGATTAAGTTTTGCTGATTATTTATGGGGATTTACTGATTATCAAATAATAGACAATCATCCAATCACCGCCTCAGATATCCCTACAAAAACAGCATTATCTGATCAAATCGCAAAGGATTTGAAAAAACGTGGATTCAAATTTGTTGGCAGTACAACCATCTATGCGTTCTTACAAGCTGTTGGAATCGTCAATGATCATGAAAAAAATTGTTTTCGTTACACAGAATTAGTGAAAAAGGAAACGCTTTAGGTTATCTTTGGTCTTTTTGAGTCATCAGCGTTATAGTTGACCTGTACAAAAATGAGGCATACGAAACAGGGGGCAATAACAATGGCTTGTACAACGATTTTAGTAGGAAAGAAAGCAGCGATGGATGGATCGACAATGATGGCGCGCAACAATGATATGTTTGTAGCAGATACTCCGCAAAAGATCCAAGTGATCCCAGCCAAAGACCATCAAGCAGGCAAGTATATTTCCAATAAGAATGGTTTTACGTTTGACTATCCGGAAAAAGCCTATCGGTATCAAATGGTGCCTAATGTGAATGTTGAAAAAGAAGGAATCTTTGGTGGTAGTGGGTTTAATGAAAAAAATGTCGGAATCAGTGCAACAGAAAGTGTTTATGCAAATGAACATGTCCTTGCTTATGATCCTTTAGTTGCAAATGGTATTGCAGAAGATTCAATGGTGGTTGCTGTTTTGCCATATATTGATTCGGCTCGTCATGGCGTAGCATATTTAGGAGAAATCATTAAAAAATATGGTTCACCTGAAGGTAACGGAGTCGTCTTTAGTGACAAAGATGAAGTGTGGTATATGGAGATCGTGACAGGTCATCACTGGGTCGCTCAACGGATTCCAGAAGACCATTATTCCGTGATTGCAAATCAAATCGCTCAAGAAGAAATCGACTTTAATGATCCAGATAATTTTATGTGGTCAGAAGGGATTCAAGCATTCGTCAAAAACCATCATTTGAATCCGGATCATGAAGGCTTTAATTTCCGCCATATTTTCGGAACAGATACTGAAAAAGATCGTTACTACAATACACCGCGCGTTTGGTTTGGTCAACGCTACTTAAATCCAGAAATCGAGCAGACTCCGGTTTCTTCAGATTTGCCATTTTTACGCAAAGCCAGTCGAAAAATCAGCCTTGAGGATGTCGCGTATATTTTAGGTTCTCATTATAATGAAACGGTTTATGATCCTTATGGAAAAGGAACGGAACGGGAAAAACATCTCTATCGCCCAATTGCTTTGAATCGGACGCAAGATTCACATATTATGCAAGTACGAAATCATGTGCCAGAAGAGCTTTCGACCATTATGTGGGTCTGTTTAGGAGTTCCTGCATTCAATCCGCACTTACCATTTTATGGAAATGCAACGGACACAGCACCAAGCTTCAATGATACTTCCTTAGAGTGGAATTTAGCGGATGGTTATTGGATGTATCGGACAATCACTGCGTTAGTAGAAGGTCATTATAGTGAATTAATCGAATCAGACATCGATTTTGTCAAAGCTAGTCGTGAAACGTTGATTCGATTAGTTGCTGAAACAGATGAAAAAGCAAAAGAGTTGCACGGAGAAGTTTTGACGGATTATTTAACTAAACAAAATCAAGAAATCGTTGCATTGATGAAAACAAAAGCGATGAAATACATTGGTCAATTAGTCAAAGACAGTATCGAGTTATCAAAATTAATTTATAAGATGGATATCAATTTGTAATGAAAAACAGCTTCCCCGATTAATTGGGAGGCTGTTTTTATGCAAAAAAATAGGTTTTGATGATGTTACTTGTTACTATGATAAAAAGGGGTGTGTTTTATGGCAAGAGCAGTTTTTTATGGAGCAATCAGTTTAGATGGTTATTTAGCAGATAAAGAAGATCGTTTAGAATGGTTGTACCAACAAGAAGGCGGAGATCTTGTCCCCTTCGATCCGTTTTATCAAATGATCGATTATACGATGATGGGACGGCGAAGCTATGATGTCGTCAAACGAGATGCCAAGTTAGAAGTAATTAATCCTGGAAAAGAAAACTTTGTTTTTAGTCACTCTATGATTGACGTCGATGACAATATACAAGTAGTCAATGATGATCCTGTTGAATTTATCAAACGATTGCCGGCAGATAAAACCATTTGGGTCATTGGCGGCGGCTCATTGTTACAACCGGTTATCGAAGCAGGACTAATCGATGAATGGTGGATTCAAATTGTCCCGATTCTATTAGGCGAGGGTGTCCCGCTCTTTTTACCACAGTCTAACCAGCAAAAATTCCAATTACTTGAAACCGAACAATTCGGCCAGTTTGCTCAACTCCATTTAAAAAAATAAAAAAGCCAGATTCTGGCTTTTTTTAATACTCATTTTCATCGATCTCACTAGCTGTAACTTGAAATTGTGCTTGGTGAGGCAACACGTTCTTTTCTTTTTTTGGAAACGTCTGGTCAAAAGCTGCTAACCCAGCAGGATCTGGATATAAACCTGGAGAAAAAAGAATGGTTCCTTTAATCCCATCAAGAGCCCCTTTTTTTAAAACAAGTGCCATAATGCCGGTATAGAATTTCCCGTCTGGCATTGAAAGTTGGTATTTTTTCGCACCAATGAAACCATAAGGATGGTAATGGTAAGGAAAGCCAGCAATGACAATAGCTGAGTAACCAAGACGTTTGGCTTCAGCGATGGAATGTTCAATCAATAATCGTCCATAACCTTGTCGATGATAAGCCGGATCGATACTGACCGGCCCAAAAGAGATCACAGGGTATTCTGTTCCATCTTCTCCAACGATTTTAGTATGACTATAAAAAATACTGCCGATAATTTTGCCATCTAACTCGATTACAAACGTTAATTCTGGAATAAAATCAGGATGATTTCGTAGTTTGTGGGCAATGTAATGTTCTTCTGCTCCAGGGACGTAAAGATTCCAAAATGCTTCACGGGTGATTTCCTCCACAGTACGATAATCTTTTGGTTCTTCATGTCTAATAATAGTTGTCAAATGATCCCTTCCAATCTGTAGTCTGATTAAGTATAACACAAGGAAAATTTGGAAAAACGATGAATTAAAAAAGCTGTAGATAGGATCCATTGGATGACTATTTTCTACAGCTTTTTCAGATAGAACTATTTAGTTAATTTGTTAAAAAATTCGATGTATTTATCGGTGATTGTTTTAAAGAATGACACTGTTCCGTCGGCAATATGTCCATCACTATCAACTAAGCTCATGATGCCACCAATATACGCTTCAGGTTGCTGCAGGGTTGGCACATCTAAGAAGACCAACGATTGACGCAATGCATGATTTGCTCCGAATCCACCAGGTCCGCCAGGAGATACTGTTACGACCAAACCAGGCTTGCCGCCCCAGACACTGCTGCCCATTGGACGAGAACCGACATCTAACGCATTTTTTAATACAGCTGGAACTGAACGGTTATATTCAGGAGATACGAAGAACAAGCCATCAACTTCGCCGACCTCGTTACGAAAACGTGTCCACGCTTCAGGAACAGAACCTTCTACTTCTAAGTCTTCATTGTAAAATGGAAGATCATCAAATTTGATAAATTTAGCTTCAAAACCCTCTGGTAATAATTCAGCAAATTGTTTAGCAACGATTTTGTTGTATGAATCTTTACGCAGACTACCAACCAAGATACCAATTGTTTTTGTCATTACAATTCCTCCGCTTCCTAGTACAGTTATGTTATAAATACATCTTACGAAAAATAAGTAAGTAGCGCAAAAGATATGCTTTTCAAGAAAAAAAGAGCTGTAAAGAAAAAACTCTTTACAGCAAACTCAAGGCGTGTTAAACTACATCTTGTGATTAATTATATGGAGGTGTAGTTATACAATGGCAGTTAAAATTCGCTTGAAACGTATGGGTTCTAAAAAGAAACCTTTCTACCGTATCGTTGTTGCTGATTCTCGTTCTCCTCGTGATGGACGTTTTATCGAAACTGTGGGTACTTACAATCCTTTGAAAAACCCTGCAGAAGTCGTGTTAAAAGAAGAAAATGTTTTAAACTGGTTACAAAAAGGTGCACAACCTTCTGATACAGTTCGTAACATTCTTTCTAAAGAAGGCATCATGCAAAAACACCACGAAGCTAAATTCGCTAAGAAATAAGGTGATCAATTATGCAAGATTTAACGAACCTTGTGTTAACAATTGTTCATCCTTTGGTGACAAAACCTGCAGAAGTGAAGTTAGAGATCGAAGAATCTAATGATTTTTTAGAGTACAACTTAACGGTTGCGCCTGAAGACATCGGCAGAATCATCGGAAAACAAGGCCGAGTAGCAAAAGCGATCCGTACGATCGTGTATAGTGTTCGGACGAATGGACCGAAAAAAATTCGTCTCAACATCGTGGATGGTAAATAAAGTGAGAACACTCGAGTCGGTTTGATTCGAGTGTTTTTTCGTTAGAAATACGGTAGACTGTAGATGGAGGTGGTCCATCATGAAAAAATATTTGTTGTTGTTTAGTGCATTGTTTGTATTAGCTGCCTGTAACTCAGAAAATAATGATTCAAAAGAGAACACCGCAGATTCTACGATTGTAACAACGGATCATTCAAAACAAAGCACATCAAGTTCAACTAAAAATAGTTCCACAGCTAACACAACTTCAGTTACTCAGACTAAACCACAAAACGAGTCAAGCCAAACGAATTCGTCCCATGAAAACCATGCATTATCAGCGATGGAAGAATTACAAGCCAACTATCCTAATGAAAGATTTCCTGATCCCGCAACTATTAGTGGAGGAAAACCGATTGGGATCGCTGTTTCTGAAGAGTCCCAGCTACTGACAGTTACTTATTACGTTGTTGAAAAAGCTACTCCATTAAATGATCCAATATTAAATGGTCAATCACCGATTGCTCAATTTCAACGCAAGATTTTCAGTACAAAAGAAGCAGCCCAAGATGAGGTCGGACAGACCTACGATCCAAATGGTCAGCCGGTCGATCTAGGATATGATATCACAGGCTATCAGACGGCAGGAGCTGGTTCTAGTTTCTTGATGTGGCAAGAAGGCAATTGGAGTTTAGCAGTACAAGCAAATAATCTTGAGCAGGAAAGTCCGCTCCCGTTAGCAAAACAAACGGTTGAATATTTGGAAAGAGCTTTTTTACCTATTCCGCATGAAGTGGGACAGATTTCTTTTCGAGTGACACCAAGTGACTATCAAGCAAATCAAGTGGTTTGGCAAGACAATCAAACCGTGTATACAATCATGAATGCTGATTCAATGAGCAGTTTAAAAATGGCTGTCTCAATGACTAAATAGAACAAGCAGAAAGAGGAAAATAAGTGACTAATTATTATAAAGTCGGGAAAATCGTCAATACTCACGGGATTCGTGGGGAAGTTCGAGTGATTTCTACTACAGATTTCGCGGAAGAACGTTATCAAGTAGGTGAACAAGTTTTCTTATTTCGAGAAAATCAAGAAGTTTTATCTTTAACCATCGCCAGTTATCGCAGACATAAAAACTTTGATTTACTTAGTTTTGAAGGCTATGGAAACATCAATCTAGTCGAACCTTTCCGTGATGGCATCTTAAAAATCTCAGAAAAACAATTAAGTGAATTGAATGAACATGAATATTACTACCACGAGATCATTGGTCTGACTGTCGTCGATAAAGATGATAAAGAGATTGGTAAAATTACTGAAATTCTCTCACCGGGAGCCAATGATGTCTGGGTCGTAAAACGTAAAGGTCAAAAAGATGCACTGATCCCTTATATCGCCTCTGTAGTAAAAGACATCGATCTAGTTGAAGGGGTCGTTCACATCGAAATACCAGAAGGACTGTTAGACGATGCGGATTGATGTCTTGACTCTTTTTCCTAAAATGATTGAAGGACCATTAGGAGAATCCATTATCGGAAAAGCAGTTGAAAAAAATTTGCTTGAGATCAACGTTCATGATTTCCGCCAATTTTCTGATAATAAACATAAACAAGTAGATGATTACCCTTATGGCGGCGGAGCAGGAATGCTATTAAAAGTTCAGCCAATCTATGACAACTTAAAAGCGATCGAAGCTGAAACTGGTGATCAGAAAAAACGAGTGATTTTACTTGATCCTGCTGGAAAACCATTTAATCAGAAAATGGCAGAAAAATTTTCACAAGAAGAACAACTAGTATTCATTTGCGGACACTATGAAGGTTATGATGAGCGAATTCGCTCACTAGTAACCGATGAAGTTTCTTTAGGTGACTATGTATTGACCGGCGGCGAACTTGGTGCAATGGTAATGATCGATGCCACAGTCCGTTTGTTGCCTGACGTTTTAGGAAATCAAACCTCAGCTAAAACGGATTCTCATTCGACTGGTTTATTAGAACATCCCCAATATACTCGTCCAGCAGAATTTAAAGGTATGGGTGTCCCGGAAGTACTAATGAATGGAAACCATCGTTTGATCGAAGAATGGCAGTTAAAAGAATCATTGCGCCGAACGTATCTACGTCGGCCAGATATGTTGGAAAAAGCAGAATTAACTCCTGAGATGGAGAAACTTTTAGCTGAGATTAAAGAAGAACAGTAAAAGACAAAAAAGTCTGTGATTTTGTAGTAGAATGCTAAAATCAGTGTAAAAAACAACAATTGTAAATCGCTCTTTCTTTGCATAATCAACAAATGAAGGAGAACCAGTGAATCGATTCGTCAAATACTTCTGACAAGAAATTTATCTTTACAGATGAGTATTCCTCTGGTAAAATGTTTAGGTGAGTGTAAAACTCATCTATTACGATAATCCGCTAGGGAATCTGCCCTAAGATTGTTTGGAAATTAGGAGAATGATAAAATGAATCCATTAATCGAAGCTTTAACTCAAGAACAATTACGTACTGACATCCCAGCATTCCGTCCTGGGGACACTGTTCGCGTTCATGCGAAAGTTGTTGAAGGAACTCGCGAACGTATCCAATTATTCGAAGGCGTAGTTATCAAACGTCGCGGAGCTGGTATCAGCGAAACTTATACTGTACGTAAAATCTCTAACGGTGTTGGTGTGGAACGTACGTATCCGCTACACACTCCACGTGTTGCAAAAATTGAAGTCGTTCGTTATGGTAAAGTACGTCGTGCAAAACTTTACTACTTACGTGCATTACACGGAAAAGCAGCTCGTATCAAAGAAATCCGTCGTTAATCAATTGTTATTCGATAGATTTAAGCCCTTGTATATCAAGGGCTTTTTTTCTTTTGTTTAAATATATAGAACTAACTTTCAATACTGATATTTCTGTCAATAAATCAATGTGTTTAAAAATAAAATAATCTGTTTAAACAGATATAAAAGGAGTGGAAAAGGTGCAATAGTGCATCATTTCCACTTCTTTTATTTTTGGCACAGTATTTGCTTATAATAAAGTGAGGTGATAAATATGAAAAAAAGATTCCTGGTTGCAACACATGGGCAACTAGCAAGTGGCTTTCAAAGCTCCTTGACAATTCTAGCAGATAAAGGGGCAGAACTTAACATAGTTGATGCATATTTAACTGATGAGGATTATACGCCGCTCATCGAAGAATTTATTGAATCTGTTGGAGAAAATGAACAAGGCGTGATTTTTACTGATTTGTTTGGAGGTAGTGTCAATCAAAAGGTCGTAACAAAACTTATGATGAGTAAAAAAGACCAAATTTTTGTTATCTCTAATAGCAATCTAGCTATTATTTTAACTTTAGTTTTGGCACCAGAAAAAGAAATTTTTACACAACAGACTATCAATGAAGCAATCAATGAAAGTCAAGTCCGTTTAGTAACGACACAATTACCTAAAGAAGAAACATTTTTTTAATATATGAAAGTAATAATTAGACAGTAGAAAACTAAGGAGGAAAATATAATGATAACTCAAATTCGTGTGGATGATCGCTTGATTCATGGGCAAGTGGCTGTGGTGTGGACAAAAGAATTAAATGCCCCATTATTAGTAGTTGCAAATGATGAGGCAGCAAAAAATGAGGTTATGCAAATGACTTTAAAAATGGCAGTACCAAATGGTATGAAGTTATTGATTCGTTCAGTAGATGATGCAATTAAAGTATTTAATGATCCAAGAGGGGCTGATAAACGTATTTTTGTCATTGTAAATAGTGTATCAGATGCAAACAAAATTGCTCAAAATGTTGAAAATTTAGCAACAGTAAATGTAGCAAATGCTGGACGATTTGACAAATCTGATCCAAAAACTAAGACAATGGTCTTTCCTAGCGTACAGCTGAATCCGGATGAGTTAGCTGCAGCAAAAGAATTATCTCGCTTGGAGCGTGTGAATAGTTACAATCAAGTTTTGCCGACGAATCCACAATTGAGTTTAAAAGAAGCTTTGAAATAGGAGGAAAACAATATGTTAATGCATGCAACGATGGCGGCTTTAGCAGTGTTCATCTGTTTTGCCGGAAACTATTTAACTGGACAGAGTATGATGGAACGTCCATTAGTAGTAGGTCTTGTAACAGGTATTCTAATGGGCGATATGAAAATAGGTATTTTAATGGGAGCGTCATTAGAAGCGGTTTTTCTAGGAAATGTAAATATTGGAGGGGTAATAGCAGCAGAACCAGTAACTGCGACCACACTAGCAACAACTTTTGCAATTATTTCTAACGTGGAACAAAATGCAGCGATGACGTTAGCAGTACCAATTGGAATGTTAGCAGCGTTTGTTGTAATGTTTCTTAAAAATGTCTTTATGAATATTTTTGCCCCAGTCCTAGACAAGGCTGCACGAGAAAATAACCAAAAAATGATCGTCACACTTCATTATGGTACTTGGGTAATTTATTACTTAATTATTGCATCAATCTCGTTTATCGGAATATTAGCGGGTAGTGGACCAGTAAATACATTTGTTGAAAATATTCCACAAAATTTAATGAACGGACTTAGCGCTGCTGGGGGGTTATTACCTGCTGTTGGGTTTGCAATGTTACTGAAATTATTATGGGACAACAAACTAGCAGTTTTTTATATCCTAGGATTTGTTCTAACTGCCTATGTTCAGTTACCAGCTGTAGCAGTTGCTGTTATTGGTGTAGTTATTTGTGTTATTAGTGCACAACGCGACTTGGAAATTAGAGATATGAGTAATGGTACTGGAAATCATCATACTGGTTCCATGACCAAAACTGAAGAAGAGGAGGACTTTTTCGCATGAAATTCCAAGAAAATTTAACTAAAGAAGAAAAGAAAATGATGCGCTCTGTTTTCTGGCGTTCATGGACAATGAATGCAAGTCGTACAGGAGCAACTCAATATCACGCTGTTGGAGTAATCTATACGTTGTTACCTGTCATTAATCGTTTTTATAAAACAAAAGAGGATCGTGCAACAGCAATTGTTCGCCATACAACTTGGTTTAATGCCACAATGCATATAAATAATTTTATTATGGGACTCGTTGCTTCAATGGAAAAACAAAATAGTGAAGACGACCACTTTGATCCTAGTTCAATTACAGCGGTTAAAGCATCCCTAATGGGACCAATCTCTGGAATTGGCGATTCATTTTTCTGGGGAATCTTACGAGTGATTGCAGCTGGGATAGGAATCTCTTTAGCTGCTACTGGTTCCCCTTTAGGTGCGGTTATGTTTCTACTCATTTATAATATCCCTGCATTTCTAATTCATTATTATGCGTTATATAGTGGCTATTCTGTTGGGGCAAGTTTTATTCAACGGATGTATGAATCAGGTGGTATGAAAATACTGACGAAAGCTTCTAGCATGTTAGGTCTGATGATGATGGGATCAATGACTGCTTCAAATGTTAAATTCAAAACAATTTTAGAAGTTAGTGTAAAAGGTAGTAAGGAAGTAATGAAGATTCAAGATTATCTTGATCAATTATTTGTAGGGATTGTTCCCTTAGCTGTAACATTATTTGCATTTTGGCTATTACGAAAAAAAGTAAATGTGAATATGGTGATGTTTGGGATCATGCTTTTAGGAATAGTATTAGGACTGTTAGGTATATGTTAAAGAAAAATGCTGTTTTTTTCGATATCGATGACACATTACTAGATAATTATGCTGCATTCAAATGTACAATAAAAAAATTTTTTCCAAATCTTTCGTTTGATGAAAATTATTTTATGCAACTATATCGTGATTTTCGTCATCATAGTGAGGAGATTTATCAACAATATCACGAAGGGCAAATAGTTCATAATTACAATCGATGGCTATCTATTTTAAAAAAATTGGAAGTAACTAATGATTCAAAGATTATCGATTTAGATAATTATTACCATGAGTGTCAAAGTAAGCAGACATTATCTGCCGAAATGACTATTCTTTTACAAGTTTTAAAAAGAGCAGATATTTTTTGTGGTGTTTTAACGAATGGATTTACTCGACAACAACAAGCTAAATTGGATCAATTAGAACTTAGCCGTTTCATTGATCCAAAGTGGCAGTTCATTTCGGAATCATTAGGAGATGCTAAACCTAATGTGAGTTGTTTTCAAAAAGTAGCTGCTAAGATACCAGAAAGTATAACAAGAATACTCTATTTAGGTGACAGTTATCGCAACGATATCATTCCTGCTCAAGCTGCTAATTGGGAACCGATTTGGTTGAATCGATTTGCTGATAAAGGAGAATTATCAGTATTGGAGGCAAAAACAAGTAGTGAAGCAGTGATCGTTTTATTGTCTCGACTACTCAGCTCTAGTAATGTAAATGCATAGAAGTTTCATTTAATTTTAAGAAAACTATTCTAGTCAGAGAGTAAATGAATCATACTCTTAACTGGGATAGTTTTTAGTGCTATGAGTTAAGTAAAAATATTCAATTAAATGACATTTTTTCTGAGATACGGTATTTTTATTGAAGGAGGTCGAGTGATGCGACAAGAGACACGTGAACAATTATTAAATTTATTGACTGAAAAGAAAGCTTTAACAACGCAAGAAATCGCTGATTCTATCTTATTAAGCCGTTCAGCTACAAGTTTGTACTTAAATGAATTATTGGATCAAAAAGAAATACAAAAAAATGGAACAAAGCCTGTATATTGGTCGCTCAAAAATGTGGGTGACAATGAAGACGTGGATGTCTTTTCTCAATATATCGGAAGTAATGGAAGTGCTAAAAAGGCAATCGAAAAATGCAAAGCTGCAGTTTTATACCCACCGTTGGGTCTGCCGCTTCTTTTACATGGAGCAAGTGGTGTGGGGAAAAGTTTTTTAGCACAGTTGATCTTTGATTATCTGCACGAAAAAAAATGTAATGGGGCACAAAATTTCTTTGTATTTAATTGTGCAGATTATGCCAATAACCCTGAGTTACTCTCTTCGATTTTATTTGGTCATACTAAGGGAGCTTTTACGGGTGCAGAAAAAGAAAAGAAAGGTCTTCTGGCCCAAGCAAATAATGGCGTTTTATTTCTAGATGAAGTTCATCGACTTTCCCATGAAAATCAGGAAAAGCTATTTCAATTTATGGATACTGGAAAATTCCGACCTGTTGGAGAGGAAGCAGAGTTAATCCATTCAAATGTACGTTTATTATTCGCCACCACAGAGATACCTGAAGAGGTATTATTACCAACCTTTTATCGCCGCATCTCTGTAATTATCGACTTGCCCACTTTTCACGAACGGCCAATCTTTGAGAGGATAGAGCTCGTTAACTATTTATTTGAACGTGAATCAAAACGAATCAAGAAAAGTATCATAATCTCAAATGATGTTTTTTCTGAGTTAACAACACAAGAGCTGTCGGGAAATATTGGAAGTTTAGCTAATCAGGTAAGAATGGATTGCGCAGACGCTTTACGCGTATCTCCAAATAGTCAAACCTTGTTTGTTGGAGAAAACAAGCAATCTGTTATTCAAATCAATTATCCGTCTGATTTGACATCCTCGGTAGAAGAGACTCCGCTTTTTGCTAAAAAAATTACGCCATTACTCCAAATAACTGATTTCATTACATTAAAGGATGAATTGCGTGCTTTTGATAGTCAATATTTAGAAAATACGGTGACGTTGATAAATGATAGCTTAGCATTAAATATCAAAACAAATGTTCAAAAACAAAATCATCAGATTGTTGATAATGAAATGCTGACTAAAGAAGCGCTAGATACTGTTTGTCGGTTGTTACAAGTTTTAAAAGAGGAAATATCTCCGCAAAAAATAGAAGAAAAAATGTATCTGTTCTCAAAGCAATATCCTAGAACGTCACTTCTAGTCACAAATCTGACTAAAAAGTTACCAATGGAAATTCAGAGCTTTGTCACTTTTTTCTTGGGAGTAATGTTGATCGGTAAAGTTTCAGAAGAAATTCGGTATCAAGCACTTCTTGTCGCACACGGCAATACGACAGCAAGTAGTATTCAAGCTGTAGCAAATAAAATGTGTGGAGATTATGTTTTTGATGCTATCAATATGCCATTAACTTCTTCTGCCAGAGATATTATAGCAGAAGTTAATGACTGGCTTTCAGAAAGAGACACATCAGAAGGAGTCATTATGTTGGTGGACATGGGTTCATTAACACAATTGTATAAAAGTTTAAAACCTCAGATACTTGGAGAACTCCTAGTAATCAATAATCTAACAACTTCTTACGCTCTAGAGATTGGACAACAACTAGTCAATGGAAATCTTTTTTATGAAATTGCCAAAACGACTGAACGAGACTTTATTACTAATGTACAGTATTTTGAAGGATTTGCGGTAGAAAAAAATGTTATCATTGCAAGTATTTCTGGACGAGATGTTGCCAAAAAAATAAAAGCGATTTGTGAAAAATATTTTAATCCTGATATTAAACTCATAGTCTTGAACTTCAGTGAACTAGTAAATACTTTAGAAAGAGCTTATTCAGAAGAAGGATATTTAAAAGAGACAGCAGCAATCTTGACGACTTCCTACCTAGATAATAAAACACCTGTCGCTAGTATCAATCTAATTGATGTTTTAGATGAAGATGCTGAAAATCAATTGAATATACAATTGAAAAATTTAATCCATCCTAGTAGCATCCCATTATTGGTAAATGAATTTATTCATTTCTTTTCTAAAGAAGGCCTTTCTGAAAAGCTTGAATTTTTAAATCCAGATGTTATTATTCGACAAGTAGAAGATGTCGTTGGAAAATGTGAGAAAAGATTTAATTTGCAATTAAATGCTAAGATGAAGTTTAATCTGATGATGCACATAGCTTTAATGGTAGAACGTACCATTCTCGGTGCTGAGGACTATCCAGTTCCAGAAGATATTAACCAACTGAGCATTAATAGCAAACCGTTCTATCAAAATGTCCAAACGATTTTTTATACATTGGAACAATTTTATAAGATTAAGATATCGACCTGGGAACTGTATATTATTTATGAGATTTTGATTGGCTGAGATTGTTTAATAAACTGTATGTTAGTAAAAAAATCAAGTTGTTTTTAGTTACGTTTATCGATTGTTGTGGTCTATAAAATGATTTAGAAATTTGATTGTATAATTTGACAAGTAATCTGTTGTTAATTCTAGAGATATATCACAAACTCTTGAGAAATCAAGAGTTTTTATTTATCAAAGAAGAATGCTTTTTTAAACAGCAAATTAATTCAATAATTTTACAAATTATAAGATAAATGTAATGATTAGTATACATTCATAAATGTGAGCGGGGTTTTGAGCGACTCATTTGTTATAAAGTAAGGAGTGGATATAGTGAAAAAAATAATCAGCGTAGGTTTGTCAGCGGTAGTATTAGTTGGCTTAGCAGGTTGTGGGTCTAATTCAGATGATTCGAGCGGTTCTAGTTCTACACAAAAAACAAGCCAATCTGTTAAGGTTTCCTCTGAGGGAGAAACGAGGGCGGACGTAAACGTGAGTGTTGCAGATGCAATTAAAGCCTACCAGGAAGCTTACCCAGATAGTGATATTACTTCGATTGATTTAGAAACATCTTTGGGAAAATATTTGTATAAAATTGAAGGTGTCGATGATGATAAAGAATATGAACTGCGAGTAGATGCCAATACTAAAGCTGTTTCTAAAGAGCGGGAAGAAAATTTAGATGCTGAAGATAGAAATGGTGTCAAAAGAACAGAAGACAAATTAGACTTAGAGGGTCTTTTAAGTATCGAACAAGTATCAGACATTGCTGAAAAACATGTCGGTAAGGGAGAAGCAGTTGACTGGAGCTTGGACAAAGATGCAGGAACTATGTATTGGGAAGTCAAGGTAATAGCAGGACAGGATGAAACAGAAGTTAAAATCGATGCAACATCAGGTGAAGTGTTAGAAACTGAAATTGATGATTAAATAAGAAAGTTCACGATAGAAAACGTATCGTGAACTTTTTTGCATGGATTATTTTCTTTTAAGTAGATTTATCTTGAAGATACAATAAATGAAATCAAACTTTCGGAAGTGGTGACTAATTTTGTCCCCACTCTGTTTTTTTAATTGACGATAAAAAAGTGTTAGAGCAGCTGTTTATCGTTGAATAAAAGTGTGGGGTATACAAAGTTTTTCTTGTTTATGATAAAAAAAAGCTTCAAAAGCAGACTGACCGACTTCGGCTAGATGGTGATCAATACTAGAAAAACCAAGCAATTGGCTGATTAATAAATTTTCACGACCAATTACTAAAGGGGGATTCTCATGATACTGAGTGAGTAGGACAGCAGCTACTTCATCTCCATTTGTTAAAATGCCATCAACGGTCCGTTGTTTAAAAAATTCAACTGCTTTTTGACCATCTTGATCATGGGCACAACAATCCCAAAAAATATTCTGTCTGTCAAAGCCAGGAAAAATTTCTTCGGCGATTTGCAAGGTCACTTTGGAATTATGACTGATATTTTTGCTGCGACCAAGTGTCATTCCTAAGTGTTTCACTCCATGATTTTTTAAGTATCGAAACGCTTCACGCAAAGAATTCTCAAGATTGTAATAAACACAATTAACAGGTTCATCCGGGATATTTTCGCAAAAAATAATCGGCCCATATCGATGATAGTCTTTAAAAACGCGAATGGGATTTGATTTGGTGGTAACGATCAGGCCATCATACGTTTTCATCGCAAATTCATCCAAGTAGTTTTTTTCAAGCTCTCGGTCATAATTTGTTGGCAATAAACTGACACGGTAGCGGTGAGTAAAAGCTGCTTGCATAATACCGCTGAGCATCTGGTCATAATAGGGGTGGTTGATAAAAGGTAAGATTACACCGATATTTTTTGTCTTGCCATAACTTAAATTTTGTGCTGATCGATTCGGGACATAATTTAGTTCTTTCATTACTGCCAAAATTTTTTCCCGCTTTTTTTCATCCACATAAGGATGATTATTGATGACACGAGAAATCGTGGAGACCGAATAACCAGTGATTTTTGCGATATCACGGATATTTGCCATGAAAATACACCTCTTCTAACTTTTCTAACTGATTAAATGTTCTTTTAAGTATTCCATCACACCAAGACCGGATTGATAAAAAGTATACCGACGATCTCGATAAAAGAAACTAATAATGGGACAGCCCAATACTTCATGAATAAACAAATGTTTGATTTCAACTAAGCGGAGTTTTTGAATAATCGGCCGCTTGAGTCCGCGGTTTCTTACAAGTTGTAATTGATCATCGGAAAAATGTAGGGAAACTTGAAAATGTTCTTGTAGATTTTCTTGCTGAACTGAGACATACGTATTCATAAACTTATTCCTCCTTTTTCTTTACAAGAGGAGTATAAATGATGAAACGAGTTTCATAGCAAGCATTTTAGTTTGTTAAAATAAAGTGAGTTGTTCTTGTTTGGTCTCAAATTTTTTTAAATAGCGAAAAATTTCTTCTGTCCGCCAAAGAATGCCGTGTTTGTTGCATGTTTTAATGAACAGTTCCATCAATCGTTCATTGTGGGGACTATGGCAGATGTAACTATTTCCAAAAGCATAGTGATATTTTTTCTTCATACCTGGGAAGTGTTTATCCAATTGTTGGTAAAAATAATCACGATTTCCATCACGGAGTGTTACACCAAATCCAAAACAGAGGATTCCTTTCACATCTGCTTTAATACAATAATCTAAAATTCCTTGCAGATTTTCTTCACTATCATTGATAAACGGTAGGATAGGAGAGAGCCAGACAATGGTTGGGATACCGGCAGCTTTAAATTTTAGGAGTGTTTCAAAACGTTCATAAGTCGTAGAGACATGAGGTTCCAAGATTTGGCACAATCCTTCATCATAGGTCGTCAACGTCATTTGAACTACAGCTTTTGTTTTTTGATTGATAGAGGCCAACAATTCCAAGTCTCGTAAAATTCGTGAGGATTTTGTTTGTATAGTCACACCAAATCCATAATGATCGATTAATCTCAATGCACCTTGTGTGATTTTTAGACGTGATTCCAATTGGATATATGGATCAGTCATAGCGCCTGTACTAATCATACAAGGATTTCGTCTCTTCTGTAATTCTCGTTCCAAAATTTCCAGAGCATGTTTCTTTACTTCGATATCTTCAAATACATGATCAATGTGGTAGCAGTTACTGCGACTGTCACAATAAATACAGCCATGAGTGCAGCCGCGAAAGAGGTTCAACCCATTTTTGGTTGAGAGTATTGTCTGATATTCTTTGTAATGCATAAACGGCCTCCTTCTAATCTACTGAATCTATTGCTGTATTTTTGGAACGAATGTTCGTAATTATTATCCCATAATTTTTTTAGGATAACAATCTAAAGCAAAGTAGGCGAGGCACATTCAAGAATGGATAAGCTCTTACTTTGATAAATTATTTATCGTGTAGATGAAACGAGGAAAATCAATGAGACTATCTTGAGATGAATAGAAATTCTTATTCAACTATAACTAGCTTAAATCTGAAAAGTAGTTCAATATCTATGTTTTGTTGAGAGCACTTGTAATCAATTGGAATGGTGAGTTCACTAAGAATAACGAAGTGGCAGAATAGATCTTTATTAAAAAAAGTAGCAAGATCAGAAAAATACTCTGATCTTGCTACTTTCTATCTATTTTTAGACTCCTAATAAAGGAGCAGGGTTAACAAAACTAGACCATAAAGCAGTGGATACACCAAAATGTAAATGGACACCAGTCGAATTTCCTGTCGTTCCCATGCCGCCTAAAACTTGTCCAGTGCTAACTTCTGAACCAACAGCGACGCTTGGTGCTGAGACCATATGCATATAGTATGAATAATAGCCATCTGGATGCTGAATCACTACATGATTACCTGCTGACCAATGAAAACCTGCTTCTACGACTGTCCCGCTTTTAGAGGCCATAATCGGGGTACCGGCAGAACCTGCAAAGTCAATGCCGTCATGTTGTCCGCCAGAAGCACCTGTTGGGTCTTGCCGCAAACCGAATGGACTAGTGACAGACAGACCAATTGATAAAGGTGAGGCCCAGCCATTGTTGTTTGCGGCAGGTTTTGTCTTATTTGTCGTAGGGGATGTTGTCACTTGATTGGCATTTGTATCAGTCACTGTTTGAGCTTGTTCTTGTTGTTGAATTGCTTGCTGTTCCTGTTTTTGTGCCTCTAATTGGGCAATCTCTGCTGCTTGTTTTTGCTTAGCAGTTTCTGCAGCATCCGCTTGTTTTTGTGCCTCTTCTGCTTGTTTCCGAGCATTTTCAGCTGCTATTTTTGCTTGTTTTTCTGCTTCGGCTTGTGCTTTTTCTCGGGCTGCTGTTTCTTTTCTTTTTTGTTCTTCTAAAGCTTTCAAAGCCGCTTGTCGTTTCTTTTCGGCCTCTTCTTTTTGTTTTTCGTATTTCTTTTTCTGATCCTTTTCAGTTGCGATACTTGCTTGAAGGGCGTTGATTTTTACTTGTTGATCTAACTTCATTTGTACGAGCTGTTCTTGTTTTGTTTTTAACTCAGTTGTTTTTTTATTGATTTGTTGTAAGCGTTGTTCTGCTTCTGCTTCAAGTTTTTCAAGTGCTATCTTATCTTTTTTTTGTTGTTCCATGATATCTTTACTTGCATTCAAGATTGTAGAGACAGCAACTGTTTTCTTCACAGCTTCGCCTACTGATTTGGCATTGATGACTACGTCTACGATCGAAGCACTATCATGATTTGTTTGGACGTCGCGTGCTTGGTTTCGTAGTTGGACTTCCCGTTTTTGGATCTTTTCTTGTAAAAGTCCGATTTTAGTTGTCAATTCACTTAATTTCTTTTCTTCATTGGTTTTTTCTTTCAAAACAGCAGCGACTTCTTGCTCAATGGCAGTTACTTGTTGTTCTAATACATTTTTTTGCTCTTCCACCGATTGTTCTGATTGCTGTAACTCAGTAATTTTTTTTTCTTGATCAGTGATTTTTTGATCGTACTCATTTGCTAAAACACTTAATGGTGCAGTGGTCAATGTTAAGGCACATAGCGTTAGTGCCGTATATTTTTTTAATTTAATCAATGGGTTCCCTCACTTTTCATCTTTCGAACTCAATTATATAAGAAGAAATAACTAAAAAGTGTGGAAAAGTTGAATTTTTATTTAACCGTATTGATTGTAATAGTAATGAAATATTTAATATACAAGAAGAACGAATTAAACAACTAAGAAAGTATCTATTTAATTGATATTTCTATTAGTAAAGAGAATGATAGTACCGATGGAGTTATCCTTAAAGTTAGGGTAGAATAAATCAAAAGTGTTAATTTCTCACTAAATAATAGAAGAAAATCGATTTTAATTGGAGGAATCATGATGAGTTGGAAAAACCAAACAGCAAAAGAAGAAGCCTATAAATTATTATTATTGCAACAAAAAGCATTGCTAGAAGGAGAAACCGATTTAATTGCTAATTTAGCGAATTCATCAGCATTGTTGAATCAAACACTGCAAGAAACTGTTTTTGCTGGATATTATTTGTTTAAACAGGACGAATTGATTTTAGGACCGTTCCAAGGAAATGTCTCGTGTGTCCATATTGCTATGGGGAAAGGCGTCTGTGGCGAAGCGGCAGAAAAAAATCAAACAATGATTGTTGAGAATGTTTTAGAACATAAGAATTATATCGCATGTGATTCAGCAGCACGTTCTGAGATTGTGGTTCCTATGAAAAAAAATGATCGATTGATCGGAGTGTTAGATTTAGATAGTTCAGAGATTGGTATGTATGATCAAATAGATCAATCATATTTGGAACAATATGTGTCGTTATTATTAGAAAATATCGATTAAAAATCGTTTTTCTATTAAAAATGCTGATTATTATCAGAAATAACACCGTTAATATAGTTTTTTACGCCGCTTAGTGCTATTATATAAGTGTAGTATAAAACGTTAATGAGGTGGTTGAATGAATAAAGAAGCGATTATTATAGGAGAAAGCTATGAATGCCGTAAAACTGATTTTGCTCGGCCGATCATTGGCGAAGTGATCCGTAAGGAAAATGACGGTTGCATTGTGAATGTTGAGCGTTTTTACGGACTGGATGCAGATAAAATTGACCAAGTAAATGGACAAGTATTAATCAAATATAGCGAGATAGCTGGGATTATTTCTAAAGAATGTTTCTTCAGTTAATCAATTGGTCTATTCGAAAAAACCACTCAAAATCAGTTTGAGTGGTTTTTTTCTGTATATGAATAAGCAGATGTCAGAAAATATCAAGTGTTTATTGACTTTTTTGGATAGAATGAATCAAATAATCCGCAAAATCTGTAGTAGACAACTCCTCGATAGCAAGCATCTGTGCGAAGTCATGGGTCATTTGTTTATTTAGTAAGGCTTGCTCAACTGCAGTAATGATTTTTTTGCTAGCTTTATTCCATCCAAGATGGTCCAACAGCATCGCAGCTGAAAGAAGTAAAGAGCAAGGATTTGCCCAACCTTTACCCGCAATATCAGGAGCGGTACCATGAGTTGCTTCAAAAATAGCATGTCCGGTCTGATAATTAATATTTGCTCCTGGTGAGATACCGATACCGCCAACTTGTGCAGCTAAAGCATCAGAAATATAATCCCCATTCAAATTTGTAGTAGCGACAACTTGATATTTTTCTGGATATAAAAGGATTTGTTGTAAAAAATTATCCGCGATAACATCATCTACAATGATTTTTCCGCTATCTTTTGCTTCCTCCCATGAATCATGGGCCTGTTTATTTCCGAACTCTGCAGCGATTTTTTTATAGTGATTCATTGTGAAAACTTGAGGATAATTTTTTTCAATCCATTCGTATCCCCAATTTTTAAATCCGCCTTCTGTGAATTTCATGATATTTCCTTTGTGGACTAGAATCACCCGTTTTTTCCCTTGTTTGATTGCATAATCGATTGCAGCTGTAATCAAACGTTGGCTTCCTTCTTGAGAGATTGGCTTGATCCCTAAAGCGCTTGTTAGGGGGAAGCGAACATTGGTCACTGATAATTGATCGGTGAGAAAACTCAAGAGTTGTTTTACTTCAGCAGAATCTTTGGCAAATTCAATGCCAGCATAGACATCTTCAGTATTTTCTCGAAAGATTGTTATCTCTGTTTTTTCAGGTGCTTTTAAAGGGGAAGGCACTCCTTTAAAGTAGCGTACAGGACGCACACAAGCGTATAGGTCAAGTTCTTGCCGCAATGTGACATTCAATGAACGAAATCCTTCACCAATAGGGGTAGTCAACGGACCTTTGATCGCAAGTTTATATTTTTTTATAGCTTCTAAGGTCGTTTCAGGAAGCCATGCCCCAGTTTGATCAAAAGCTTTTTGTCCAGCAAGTACTTCTAGCCATTCAATTTTTTTTTGATCTTGATACGCAGAATAGACGGCAGCATCAACAACTTTTTGTGTTGCTTGCCAGATTTCTGGTCCGATCCCATCGCCTTCAATATAAGGGATGATCTGTGATAGATTCGTCATTAAGCTTGCTCCTTTTGCATTTTTTTATTGATAACTAAAGGCAAGATCCCTTGATTTTTCCAATAGATGATATCAGCTTTCGAATCGAAACGTAATTTGACTTTAAAATGGATTGTCTGTTCTCCTTTAGCAGTTACATCAATGATTTGATTGATAGTAGGATTTTCAGGAAGATTAAAACGATAACTTTCCATCCCTGTTAATCCAAGGGTTTCTGCGGTTTCTCCTGAAAGATATTCAAAAGGAACAACGCCCATCATTACTAGATTGCTTCGATGGATTCGTTCATAGCTTTCTGCTAATACGGCTTTGACGCCTAAAAGATTCGTCCCCTTAGCCGCCCAGTCACGAGAAGAACCCATTCCGTAATCTTTTCCAGCAAGAATTAATGTCCCGATTTTTTCCTTTTGATAATACATCGCTGCATCATAAATCGAGAGTTCTTCGCCAGTTGTTGCTAACTTGGTATAACCGCCTGTGGTTTCAGGAGTTAGTTGATTCTGGATTCGAATATTGCCAAAAGTTCCCCGCATCATGACTTCATGATTTCCACGCCTAGAGCCAAAGGAATTAAAATCTTTGTAAGCTATGCCGTGAGCTTTTAAATATTTTCCAGCCGGGGATTGAAGTCCGATGTTTCCAGCTGGAGAAATATGATCTGTCGTCACTGTATCACCAAATTTGGCTAAAACGCTCAAATTATTCAGGCCAGTCTCACTTGTGGGCTGATGGATAGTAGTGAAAAAGGGTGGATTAGCAATGTAAGTCGACGCATCTTCCCATTCATAGCAATCGCCTTTGGATGTTTCAATTTGGTTCCAGCGTTCATTTGAGTGATAAATATTTTTGTAAGCATCACGAAAGTCATCAGGATTTAAGAAATCATTGATATAGGCATTCACCTCTTCTTGAGTAGGCCATAGATCTTGCAAATAAATTTCTTTGTCAGCAATTACTGCTAAGGGTTCTCTTGTTAAGTCCTTTTTGATTGTTCCAGCTAAAGCATAGGCGATGACTAAAGGAGGAGAAGCCAAATAATTTGCCTTGATTAGTGGGTGGATCCGACCTTCAAAATTCCGATTTCCAGATAATACGGCTGATACGACCAATTCACTTTCTTTCAAACTCGTTTCGATCTCGGTATCCAAAGGCCCCGAGTTTCCTATACACGTGGTACAACCATAACCGACAATATCAAATCCTAATTCAGCTAAAGGTTCGAGTAAATGGCCCTTTTCTAAATATTGCGTTACGATTTTTGAGCCTGGAGCTAGTGACGTCTTAATAGTTGTAGGGACATGTAGTCCCAGTTTTACGGCATTTTTTGCTAATAATCCCGCAGCTACCATGACAGAGGGATTGCTTGTATTAGTGCAGCTAGTAATCGCAGCTAGAACTAAATCACCTGTTTCGATAGAAGCTTCTGTTTTTTGTAAAACGACTTTTCGATGAATCTCATCAATATCCAAGCCAAAGCCTTGTGGTCCGGTGGGTTTAGTCAAGGAATCTTGAAAGTTTTCTGCTACTTCAGCTAGAGGAATCCTGTCTTGTGGACGTTTGGGACCTGCAAGAGAAGAATGGACAGTTGCTAAATCTAAGGTAATTATTCGCGTATAAGTAGGTGTTTCAGTCCCATCATAGAAGAGCTGATTTTGTTTTGCATAAGCTTCAACCAAGTTCACTTGTTCTTCGGAACGTCCAGTCAAACGAAGATATCTTAATGTTTCTTCATCGATTGGACAAAAACCGCAAGTAGCACCATATTCAGGTGCCATATTCGCGATCGTTGCCCGATCAGAAAGACTCAAACTTTTATAACCAGATCCAAAATATTCGACAAATTTTCCGACAACTTTTTCATTACGCAAAAGTTCAGTCAAGTAAAGGGCTAAATCAGTTGCTGTCGCACCAGGACTCAATGTTCCGGTTATTTCCACACCGATAACTTCTGGTGTAGGAAAATATGAAGCTTCGCCTAAAATGGCTGCTTCTGCTTCAATCCCACCAACGCCCCAACCCAATACGCCTAATCCATTAATCATCGTTGTATGTGAATCAGTTCCTTCTAAAGAGTCTGGAAACACCAGGTTTTTCTCGTTTTTTATAACAACATCCGATAAATATTCAAGATTGACTTGATGGATGATCCCAGTTTCGGGCGGAACGACATTAAAGTTATCAAAGGCTTGTTGAGCCCATTTTAAAAATTGATAACGTTCATGATTGCGTTCAAATTCTTTCTCGGTATTATAGGACAAACTCTCTTTCGTTCCTGCACGATCTACTTGAACAGAGTGGTCCACGACTAAAGTGACCGGGATTTCAGGATTGATGACTTTTGGGTCACCTCCTAATTGAACGACTGCATCACGCATTGCAGCAAGATCGACAACAGCAGGAACGCCTGTAAAATCTTGTAAGACAACTCGTGACGGACGGAAAGGAACCACACCAGTGGGATGTTTTGCATCAAAAGCAATCAAATTCTCCAAATCAGTGATTTCTTGATGACGAGCTAGACTTTCTAATAATACGCGGATACTATATGGGAAATCAGAAATTTTTTTCTGATAATCAGCAACAATCGATGCAAGATCAAAATATGTATAATGTTCGTTATTAACGAAAAGTTCTTTTTTCCAGTTCAATAAAAATCCCCTCCTGAATACGTTATCGTTTAGATTTAATGGTTATATTATACGAATAAAAAAAAAGAAAGTAAATGAAATTATTAAAAGTATTTCATTTTATAGCAATGATGTTATAATGTTTTCTAACTTGATTGTAAAGATGAAAATAGTTAGGAGGACACACAGATGTTAGATTTAAACAAAATGGCTGGTGTATGTCAAAAAGAAGACCATTTAGAGGCTTCTTTATATACAAGACACCAAGTAAAAAGAGGATTACGAGATCTCGATGGAAAAGGTGTTTTAGCCGGTCTTACCAACATTTCTACGATCCATTCGCAAGTCATGGATGGCGACAAATTAATTTCTAACGAAGGGGAATTACGCTACCGCGGAATCACTATTAATGAGTTAGTGGAAGGATTTGTTTCTGAAGAACGTTTGGGGTTTGAAGAAATCAGTTATTTGTTATTATTTGGTACATTGCCAACTCAAGTCGAACTAGCAGAATTCAAGGAATCCATTGGTAAAAGACGAACACTTCCAACTAATTTTGTGCGTGATGTTATTATGAAAGCCCCCTCACATAATATTATGAATGTCATGAGCCGCAGTGTTCTGACATTAGGATGTTATGATCAAAAAGCAGATGATATTAGTATTGAGAATGTTTTGGATCAAAGTCTATCCCTGATTGCTACTTTTCCAATGATTGCAGTGTACTCATACCACGCTTATAATCACTACAGTAAAGGTGAAAGTATGTATATCCACCGTCCAGATGAACATTTGAGCACAGCAGAAGCTATTTTAACGATGTTGCGTCCAGATAAAAAATACACCTTTCAGGAAGCGCAAACGTTAGATATGGCCTTAGTTTTACATATGGAACACGGCGGAGGAAACAACTCGACTTTTACGACTCGCGTTGTGACTTCCAGTGGTACAGATACTTATTCGACTATTGCAGCAGCATTGGGTTCATTAAAAGGGCCTAAACACGGCGGTGCCAATATCAAAGTCACTCAAATGATGGAGGATTTAAAAACCAACATCACCAATTGTGAAGATGAAAATGAGATACGAGATTATTTAGAAAAAATTTTGAATAAAGAGGCTTTCGATAAACAAGGATTGATCTACGGAATGGGCCACGCTGTTTATGCTGAATCTGATCCACGAGCAGAGATATTCAAACATTATGTAGAAAAATTAGCAGTGGAAAAAGGATCTGAGGCTGCTGCTGAATTTAATTTATACCGTAAAGTCGAACGTTTGGCGCCAGAGATTATTATGAAAAAACGTAAGGTCTATAAAGGCGTCAGTGCAAATATCGATTTTTTCAGCGGATTTGTTTATCATATGTTAGATCTGCCGCAAGAATTGTATACACCGATGTTCGCTATTGCTCGGATCGTCGGTTGGTCCGCTCATCGCATCGAAGAGTTGGTCAATGTGCAAAAAATCATACGTCCTGCTTATATGGAAGTTTCTAAAAATCGTAAATACCAAGAAATAAAAGAACGCAAATAAAAATACGTCTGGATATAATAAACAATTCAAAAGGTTAGATTTTTCTGGTTTTCAATGTTTGTCCCAATTGATTTTGCTGGGCTTGTTTGATAGTTTTCATTGACAAGTGAAAATTTCTCTGCTATTTTATTAACAATCAATGAAACGCGATGAAAAAGAAAGTAAAGTAATAGCAGTTGCTAAGAGAGTTCCTGTTTGGTGAGAAGGAATGCGAATGAATTACTTGAAAATGGCTTTTGAGCGGATTTCCCGAATGTTTAAGGAAATACGGATGCTCCCGTTAACAAAGCACAGTCTCCAAGAAAGATTTTTTGGGTACTGATTGAGGTAAGATCTGTGAGGATTTTACGATTAAAGGTGGTAACGCATAGTCAATGCCCTTAGCAATTTTTGCTAAGGGCATTTTTTGTGTATGAAGTAAGGGTGACGACCCTAAGAAAAAACCAATAATCAACCTCAAAAATTGGAAGGTGGAATTTTTATGGCAGGATTTTTAGTAGTACAAACTGATTTCGGGTTACAAGATGGTGCAGTCAATGCGATGTATGGTGTAGCTTACCAAGTGGATCCAGCATTAAATATCAATAATTTGACGCATGAGATTGACCCATACAATATACATGATGCTAGTTATCGTTTATTACAAGCGGCTACTTATTGGCCAGCTGGAACAGTGTTTGTTTCGGTCGTCGATCCAGGAGTGGGTTCAACACGGCGTAGTGTCGTCGCAGAGTTGAAAGATGGACAATATGTAATCACTCCAGATAATGGGACATTGACTTACTTAGCACAGTATGTGGGGATTAAAGAAGTACGACAAATCGATGAAGAGACGCAACGATTACCGGGATCATCAGAAAGTCATACGTTTCATGGACGAGATGTATATGTTTATAATGGTGCTCGTTTAGCTAGTCAACAGGTGACTTTTGCTGAATTGGGTTCAGTTATCCCAATGAATGAATGGGTGACTTTTCCATTAGTTGCTCCCGTCCAAAATGAAAATAAAATTATTGGGACAATCGATATTACTGACATTCGTTTTGGCTCATTATGGACAAATATTCCTGTGGACTTTTTCAAAAGCTGGCAAGTTGAATATGGACAAAGTCTACGAGTAAAAATATACTATCAAGGTGTAGTTCGCTACCAAGATGCCGTCATCTTTGGTCGCTCATTCGCTCAAGTCGCTCCAAAAGAAGCAGTGCTTTATATTAATTCATTATTAAATGTTGGTCTGGGAATCAACTTGGATTCATTTTCTACTGTGTATAAGATTGGGACCGGCAATGATTGGACGATTGAACTAACAAAAATTTAAGTATGTATCAAGTATTAATTGGAGGAGAAAAAGTATGAATAAAAAATTTACAGTAAAACACATTGTAGCAATTGGTATCGGAGCAGCAGTTTTCTTTATCTTGAAACGGTTTGTGACTATTCCAACCGGGATTCCAAATACAGATATTGCGACAGCGTATCCTTTTTTAGCGTTATTAGGAGTAGTTTATGGACCAATCGTTGCCGGGTTAGCCGGATTCATCGGACATGCCTTGGGTGATTTGACGACTTATGGTGCATGGTGGTCATGGATCATTGCTTCGGGAATTTTAGGTGTTTTCTTTGGTTTGTTAGCAAAACGAATCCCAATTGAAGAAGGGATCTTTGGCAAAAAGGAAATCGGTACTTTTGTAGTTGGTGAAACAATCGCTAATTTGATTACTTGGGTCGTTATCGCACCGATTGGGGATATTTTGATCTATGCCGAAGCACCAAGCAAAGTCTTTACACAAGGAATCGTAGCCGGAATCACAAATGCGATTGTCACAGGAATCATTGGAGTCATCTTGTTAAAAGCATACGCACAGACAAAAACAAAAAAAGGTAGTTTGAATAAAGAAGCTTAGAACGCGGGGAAATAAAATGATCGAGTTTCGTAATTTTACATTTCAATATGATAGTCAAGCTGAACCAACATTAAAAGATATTCAGTTGACCATTCGCCCAGGAGAAAAGATATTAATCATGGGACCTAGCGGCTCTGGAAAATCAACTCTGGGAAAATGTCTCAACGGTATTATTCCACAAAATGAACAGGGACATTTCACTGGTAGTCTGACAATCAATGGGAAAACTTTTGGGGAAGCTTCTATTTATGATCTTTCATTAGATGTGGGAACCGTACTACAAGATACGGATAGTCAATTTGTTGGACTAACGGTAGCAGAAGATATCGCTTTTTCACTAGAAAATGAAATGATAGAGCAAAAAGAAATGCGCGACGCAGTGAATTACTGGTCAGAAAAGACCAATCTAGCTGCACAGCTAAAAAAGCGCCCGCAAGACCTTTCTGGTGGACAAAAACAGCGGGTGACGATGGCGGGTGTATTGATTGATGAGACGCCGATTCTTTTGTTTGATGAGCCCTTAGCCAATCTTGATCCGCAGACAGGCTATGAAGCAATTCAGATGATCGACCAACTGTATCAGTCGCAAAAATTTACGACGATCATTATTGAACACCGTTTAGAGGAGGTATTAGCCGCATCAATCGATCGAGTCATCTTGATGGATGAAGGGATGATAATCGCTGATATGACACCAACTGAGCTGCTAAAAAGTGATCTATTGGCTAAATACGGGATTCGGGAACCACTTTATCTCACAGCATTAAAGCGAGCCGGAATTTCTTTGACAGACTTTTCAGAGCTGACACAAGTTGATTCATTGGTTTCGCCGGAAATCTCGGCAGCATTAGCCAAAGAACAAGGCACTTTCCGATTACCTGCTGAAAAAAAGGTACCTTTACTCACTTTAAATAAAGTATCTTTTGGCTTTGGTGCTGAATTGGTAATTAAAGACATTGATTTGACGCTCTATCAAGGAGAGATGGTCAGTTTAGTAGGTCATAACGGTGCCGGAAAATCGACACTCTCTAATCTGATTACTGGTTTTCATTCTTTGCAGACAGGTAGACTGTTATGGAAGGATCATTCGATTGCAGAAGAAAGTATCAAAGAACGAGCGGATAAGATTGGTTATGTTCTACAAAACAGTAGTCAGATGCTTTCTAAGAATCTGATCTTTGATGAGGTTGCTCTAGGTCTAGAGAATCGAGGGATTGATCCTGAAATAATTCAAGCTAAAGTATTGGATACTTTGAAAGTTTGTGGTCTCTATGAATTTCGTAATTGGCCGATTTCAGCATTGAGTCATGGACAAAAACGAAGAGTTGCAATTGCTTCGATTTTAGTGCTTGAACCTGAATTGTTAATCCTTGATGAACCCACAGCTGGTCAAGATTATTATCATTACAATGAAATGATGGTATTTTTACGTCAGCTAAATCAACAAGGAATTACGATTTTGATGATCACTCATGATATGCATCTGATGTTAGAACATACTCGGCGAACGCTCGTGTTAAAAGACGGCCAGATCATCGCTGATAAAACACCGGCTGATGTACTATCATCGGCAGAACTGGTGACTTCAGCTAGTCTACGCGAAACAAGTTTGTACCGTTTGGCGAAAAATAATCATTTAACTGATGCTGCAGGATTTGTGTCGGCATTTATCCAACATGAGGAGGGTACTGATGGAGAATAATCTGATAGGTTATCTGCCAAAAAAAACAGTGATTCATCAACTTAGCGGATTCACAAAACTTCTCTGTTTTTTAATGATCTCGATCGTCGGTATGATCTCTTACGATACTCGATTTTTATTGGGTTTAGCCGTATTTTCAGCCATCGTTTTCCGAGTAGCAGAAATCAGTTATCATGAGATCGCCTTTGTTTTAAAATTCATCGCCTTTTTTTCTATCTTGAATTTATTGACAGTCTATTTGTTCGCACCTGAATATGGAGTGATAATTTATGGGACGCGTCATGTAATCTTTGCAGGGATCGGCCGGTATACACTGACTCAAGAGCAGCTTTTTTATGAATTCAACTTGTTGATCAAATACTTCGTTACGATCCCACCAGGTTTGATTTTTATTTTGACTACAAATCCAAGCGAGTTAGCATCAAGTATCCATCGAGTGGGCGGTTCCTATAAGATTGCTTATGCTTTTTCTTTAGCACTACGCTATATTCCAGATATTCAAGAAGATTTTCGAACGATTTCTAAAGCACAACAAGCGCGAGGAAATGAACTTTCCAAGAAAGCTTCATTGATGAAACGAGTGCGGGGAAATCTAACCATTGCGATTCCTTTGATTTTTTCAAGTTTGGAACGAATTGAAACGATTTCTTCTGCAATGGAACTTCGGCGTTTTGGCAAGAAAAAAGGGCGTACGTGGTTGCTGGCTAAACCTTTGAAAGGCCCAGATTATCTTGCGTTATTAATTGTAATCTTATTATGTTCAGCAGATATTTTCTTATTGCTGGTCAACGGCGGACGTTTTTATAATCCTTTTCGCTAAAAGAGAACAAAAAACGAAGTCTTCCAATTAGGAGACTTCGTTTTTTTGTTCGTGTGGATTTACAGTAGGACGATGGCTAACTAAAAACAACAGTAAAATAAAAATAATGCTAATAGTTAGATACACACTGTGATAACCAGCTAGTTGGAGATGTTTCAATAGAAAGATTCGTTGATTAATCACACCGAGAAAGGTCACCATAAAACTTTGACCAAGTGTCCGACACAATGTGATGAATCCTGAAACAGTGCTAAGATTTTGCTGAGTAGCATAGGCTTGAGCAGCAATTACACTGATAGTCACACCCGTTCCGATAAAAAAACCAAGCAAACTCGAGAAAATAAGTAAGACCATGTATCCGGTATTGCCGGGCAGAACACTCAAAGATAAAAATCCAAGTAAAGCTCCTCCAACAATTAATTGTAACAAAAGTTTTTGTCCGAAACGGTTTAAAAGCTTACCAGAATAATAAGAGCCGAGAATAAAAAATAAGGAAGAGGGTAATAAGGCTAAACCAGCAGAAGTAGGTGATAAATGCAATTCCGTTTGAATCCACATAGGAAGATAAACTTGAAAACCGATCAACGCGCCATTGATCAAAAAGACACAAATTGTCAGCAAGGAAAAATCATAAATAGTCATCGTACTGATTGGAAGAATCGGGTCATGCTCTTTTTTTCTTGACGATAAAAGAAGAGGAGTACGAAAAGCCCTGCAATCAAAATTACTGTACCTAATAAAAAATAGGTACTAAATAATTGGATGCCACTCAGCAATAGCAATAAACCGGCAATAAGATAAGTATATTGATGGAAAGTTCCTTTTTGAGAGATAGTCTGAGGCCGTTTTTCTTTATAAGAGATTTGTACGATAAGAAGAACGATGAGTACAATGGGGACATTGATAAAGAAAATCCAATGCCAAGTGAGTTGTTTCAAAATCAGTCCGCCAATTAACGGAGCAATCAATGAAGCGATTCCCCAAGCAGAATTATTCAAGCCCATAATTTTTCCACGAGTACTGATATCAAACAATTCACCAATCAAAGCAAAGGTCATAGGCATAATCCCCCCTGCACCAATTCCTTGAATGACTCGAGAACCAAAAAGCATCCAACTGGAGATAGAGAGACCACAAAGAATTGTTCCCAATAAAAAAAGTAAAAGTCCTATTTGAAAAATTCTTTTTTTCCCATAATTATCTGCTAAGCGACCAAAAATAGGTGTAGCCAAGGCACTGGAAAACAAATAAGTTGCAAAAATCAATGATGTTAAGTTGGCACTGCCCAGATCACTGACAATTGAACGAGTTGCCGTAACAACAATCGTAGATTCAATGGCTGTTACTAGAGTAGCTAGATAAATCGCACTGACCATCCATTTAGTGTTTGTCTTATACACGTTTTTTTCCTCCAAACAGAACATTTTATTTGACTAAGCTCATTATATGTTTTATTATTTGCTTGCGCAAGTAAATAAACTTTTAGAAAGAAGTGAATAGATTGCACCACGAAATTAGTAAGACCGATGCACTGAAACAATTACCTATCGTCAGTCGTAAATATATCAAATTAATCGATAATTACCTTGCTCCGTATCAATTAAATTCAAGCCTTTACTATTATATTTTAAAGCTGCATGATTTTGGCGATCTTCCCCAAGAAAAATTAGTTCAACTAACTGGAGTCAATGCGAGTAATGTTACAAGAGCAATCCAAAAATTAATGGATAGTCAGTATGTTTTACGTAAAGAAAATCCTGAAGATCGGCGAGGCTACGTACTTTCTTTGACAGGTACTGGAAAAGAGATGTATCAAGTTATATCTGAAGCGTTACAAAAAGCGAATACCGTATTTTTTGCTCCTTTAACATCGGAGGAACAGACAGCGTTTATTGCAACTATCAATAAATTGAGTGAATAACTCGAAAGAAGGTCTGGAAAATGGAACGGAAAGAATTATTAAATAAAGTAGTAGCTATTCCGGCAGATTATCAATTAGTAGAAGAAAAAAATGAAATTCGCAACAATCAAGAAATCACGATATGGCGTTTTCAAAAAGATGGAAAGTTTCAAGTAAACGGTCCTCGAATCATCGCAATCTTTTTGAAGGATACGTTAGTAAGTGTGAAAAACATGACGAATGTCCCTTCAGGAAAAATGAGTTCATCGGAACATGCTCGTGAAATTGCGGAAACTATTTTTTCAAAAAGCAATCGCAGTTATGCACGTGTCTTATCATTTATCCGTATAGAACAACAGCGTCGTGAGTTTCTAGATGCTGACGGAAGAACTCATCAATTTCCAGTTTTGTGGATCAAATTTGGTCATTCAAATGGCAGCTACAATTGGGTTACTTTAGGTGCGAATGAGCAGCTGATTGAAATGGAAATCGATTCTCGCTGGGATTATTTCCGTGGTCGTCGCAAAACAGAAATGTGGGATAATGACGATTGGGTATTAGCTAGAGCAGGTGACGGACCACAATTAGCTAGTCCTAATGCGTTGGCTTAAGATAGAAAGGGGCAGATTGTTATGGATGAAAGACAGTATGAAAGTAATCTGGATTTACTGGGCCAACTGCGTGATCGTTTGCAGCGATTAGAAGATAACGATTATATGACGGCATATTATAAAGGTTATAGTACAAGTGGCGCAACGTTGGAAGAAATCAAAGAAGAGATCCAAATTCTTCAAGATCAGATCACTGAATTGGAAGAACAATTAGACACATTTGAATGGTAAAAATTGATTCAATCTTATGGATGGTCTATTAGAATCAAGGAAAAAGTGTTCTGCTTAAAAATATTTGTAAAAAAGGCATTCAGCTCGATCTCTTTCCATGAGTTGAATGCCTTTTAAGTTTTTATTTTGATAAATTTTTCTTTACATAATCTTCAAAAGTAGTCGGTTCATGGCCAAGTAACCAAGTTAGTACGTTTGAATTGCCATCTAATCCCCACGTAGAATAAGAATAGGCCAATTGTTTGAATCCTGCTCGGAAGAATAGATCATTGGCATGGATTTGTTCTAAGAAAGTTTCCACCTCTACGTATTCCGTGACCGCAGTTTTTCCAGTGATATTGTTGAACATAGCAATCAAGTCATTTGGTGAATAGGCTGGAGTCCCAACTAATTCATACGTGGCTTTGTTGTGCTTGTTTCCTTCTGAAAAGACTTTAATGATGACCTCTGCCACATCTTCTGTTGCCACATAGCCAACTTTCGAATCGACATTGTAGAAAATAGGATATTTGCCAGATTCAGCTACAACTTTTGGATTAAAGTTATGCATATAATGCATCGGTTGTAAAATAGTGTAAGGTAGTTGACTTTCCATTCCTTTATAAATCAAATATTCTTCTGCTTCGCGTTTAGCCGTATGTTGTAATAACGTTGATAAAATTGGATGGATGACAGAAACAAATAGGAAATAGTCAATGCCATGTTCTTGAGCCGAATCAATCATTCGTTTACCAATTAAAGCCTCTTGAGCTGAAAACAATGGCGGGATATACACTACTTTTGTTGCTTTTTCCATAAGATCATGAATAAAAGATAAATCAGTTAAATCACCTACCATGGCATCTTTGATTCCCGGTAAATCTTTTACTTTTGGGTTGATGTCTGTTGCCAAAACATCTAATCCTGCGTCGACCAAACGTTGGACGATAACACGACCGGTATTACCTGCTGCTGATGTGATTAAAATCATGGAGCATACCTCCTTTTTTATTTTATGCTCTCAGTGTACCACTTTTTAGAATAAACATGCAAATGCATTTATTTGTCTTTATGAAAGTGCTATCCTGAGAGAACGAGAAGGAGGTTTTATCATGAAATTAGTAAACAAGCACATTGTCATCACAGGCGGCACGACAGGAATCGGTTTTCAATTGGCAAAACATTTATTAGAAGCAGGTAATAAAGTTTTAGTAGTAGATTGCAGTGAGCAAAATATCAACGAGGCATTGAAAAAAGAACCATCTTTACAAACATTGCAAGCAGATTTAAGTAATCCAGAAGAACGGGTGGAGCTTGTTGGGAAATTAGAAGAAGTATTTCCTGAATACGATGTTTTTGTAAACAATGCTGGAATTCAACGATGGATCAATTTACAAAATGCGGACAAAGACTGGTCATTTTATCATCAAGAATTAGCTATTAATTTTGAAGCACCAATGCATTTGTCAATGTTAACGTTGAACCACCTTTTGACCAAAAAAGAAGCAGCGATTGTCAATGTTTCTTCTGGTTTAGTCATTAATCCAGGTGCTTGGGTACCACTTTACACTTCTGGTAAAACGGGTTTGCATGGATTTACCGAAGCGTTGCGTTTACAATTACAAGATACTGCGGTTGATGTATTTGAAATTTTCCCACCAGCAGTAAATACTGAACTTGGTGGTTCTACAGAACATGCTTACGGGGTAGCAGTCGATGAATTTATTCCGGCAGTTTTAGCTCAAATCGAAGCAGACCAATTCCATGTGACTTACGGTACTTCAAAGGAGCAATTCAATGCATCCAAAGAGGTCAATCAGCAAACGACTCAAAATACTTGGGAAATGTTTAAAGAAAATCCCACATTTTTAAACGCGTAAGGTTATAATTGAATAGACACGGCTTCTCTCACGAAGTAGTGAGGAAAGCCGTGTTTATTTAATGAACAAAGGAGTACGGTTATGACGTTTACAAAAGAAGACGGCCTAGTTCAACGTTTGGCTTTGTTGAACCAGGAGATTACGGTTTATTTAAATCACATGTTGGCTTCACCTCATATCAATGCAACCAATTATTTTTATCTATTGAAATTACTAGATTATCCAGAGATTACTCAGAGTAAGTTTTCTACATTAGTTAAATTGAATCAAAGCACAATCACCCGAGCCATCAATGCACTAGTCAAAAATGGTTATATTGAGAAATTAAATTCGGAAGATAAACGCAGTGCCTTGTTAAGACTAACACCTCTTGGAAAAAAAACTGCTTTGTCGGTTAAAGAAAAAGTGGGAGAGTTGAATCGATTCTTATTACCAAATCAAGAGGACAGTCAGATGATTCAACTACTTGAAAAAATTGAGACACAGTTAAATCAGTTAGAAAAAAATAAATAGTTAGTAAAAAACAAGTTCGGGTAAAAATAAGAACTTGTTTTTTAATTGAATAGTCGGTTCTTTGATTAATACCAAACGTTATGGTTAAGTTCTATCGATGGAACATGTATAATCAATTAAAAAGGAGGCGCTTTTATGGATGAGTATAAAAAAATCTTAGTTCCAGTTGATGAATCTAATCAGTCGTACGATGCATTGAAAGAAGCCGTGTCAATCGCTCAGAGAAATGAGGCACACTTGTATATTTTAACGGTGACAGATATGTCTGTTGCTACTGTGGACGCACGCCTTATTCAATACGCTAAAGAAGTAGGAGAAGAGAACGCCAAACGAACGTTAGACAAGGCTTCGCAAATGGTTTCTGGTAAGATCGATCATACTACTAAGAAAATTGAAGGCAGTCCCAAAGTAACTATCGTGCAGTTTGCTAAGGAAGCAGGAATTGATTTAATCGTGATGGGTGCGACAGGAAAAAGTGCGATTGAACGAGTTTTAGTTGGTTCAACGACCTCTTATGTCATTGCTCATGCACCGTGTAATGTTATGGTTGTTCGTTAATTTTTGAAAATAATTAAAAAAACACTTCGCTTAGCGGAGTGTTTTTTTTAGAGAAGGTACGTGGATTGATGAATCTAATTTGAATGCCCTATGATATTTTTTAGCGAAAACCACCGAAAACAAAAAAACAACCAAAACCCTTGGTATAAAAGGATTTTAAGTAGTTTTAGAATCTAGAGAAAACCACTGAAAATACAGTAATGGAGCCGGCGGGAGTCGAACCCGCGTCCAAACATATCGACACCTAAAAATCTACGCTCATAGTCATACCATTTGGATTTCGCGTTGTCCTCTGCCGCATGACAGGCCGTGGACATTGCTAGTCTGATGAGCTCTGTTCCAATTTACAGACGGAAAATTGGAACGTATCCCACTTAGAATAGGACCCTTACTCGAGCACATGGGCGATACCGAGAGGATCTACGCTAACTGTTTTTAGGCAGCTAAAGCGTAAGAGTTGTTGTTTTGTTTTGCAGTTATATTTAACTGTAACGTTTTTACGTAGACGTAACCTACGAAGCGCAATTCAAGCTCAAACTATGCCTGTCGAATCCGTAACGGCCCCCTAATAAAATAAATTTGTTGCAAAAATGAGTATAACATTCTGTTATAAAAAATGCAAAGAAGTAACTGATACTTTAAGAATTTCTATATATAGGTGAAAAGATTGAAGAAAAAACAAATTGTTAATGAAGATACGAGTATGGTGATGGTTGAAAAAAATGAAATAGAGTATACTGATAATGAGAATCAAGTGACATTATAGGAGGTAAAACATGAATATATTAATGATTGAAGACAATGAATCTGTTTCTGAAATGATGCAGATGTTTTTCTTGAATGAAGGTTGGGAAGCAGAATTCAAATATGATGGTAAAGAAGGCTTGGATGCCTTTAAATCAGACCCAGAGAAATGGGATATGATTACATTGGATTTGAATTTACCCAGTATGGACGGTATGGAGGTTGGACGTCAGATTCGTAAAATCTCTAAAACTGTACCGATCATCATGTTAACGGCAAGAGATTCTGAAAGCGATCAAGTGATTGGATTAGAGATGGGAGCAGATGATTATGTGACAAAACCATTTTCTCCATTGACTTTGATTGCTCGGATTAAAGCCTTGTATCGGCGTAGTGAATTGACAGCTGAACCCCAAAAAGATAGCGAATCAAATGATGAAAATTTTGATGTCCAAACGGCTCATTTCAAAATGAATCTGAAAACGCGGGAAGCGTATTTAGCGGATAAATTGATTGAAGGATTGACACCTAAAGAATTTGATCTATTGTATACGATGGCGAAAAAACCGCGTCAAGTATTTACCCGGGAACAGTTGTTAGAGTTAGTCTGGGATTACCAATATTTTGGTGATGAACGAACAGTGGATGCTCATATCAAAAAATTACGACAAAAAATTGAGAAAGTCGGTGAGCAAGTGATTCAAACTGTTTGGGGAGTAGGATACAAATTTGATGATACTGAGGTTAGTCAATGAAATACCTGTATCAACAATTGTTAGCATTCGGCGGGTTGATCCTCCTGATTTTACTAACATTAGGAGTCTCATTTACACAATTTACTCGTAAAACTTTAGAAGATAATAACTATAAGGCACTGCTCGGCTATGCCCAGTCGATGGAAAAAAACAATCTTTCTTTAAGTAGAGATATCCGTTTTGAAGGAATGTCCAGCAATGAAATTTTTCAATTCGCTATCGGCGTGACAGAATCCAGTTTAAATCAACAAGACGTTTCTTTTGTTTTTATTGATAAAGACAGAAGAGTCCAATATCCTGAGCAATCAGGGAAAGTCAATAAACATCTAGTTAGTGACGCACAATGGAAAGCATTGAAAGACGGTCAACAACAAAAAGAAACGAGTTCAAAAAATGTGATGGGGAACAATCAAACAACTTCTTATGCGATGGTCCCTTTCTTTACAGATGGTGCTTTTTTTGGTGTCTTACTGGTTAGCCAACCAGCGATGAATGTGGAGACTAGTGTGAATCTAATTGTAACGGATCTATTTAAAGCCTTTATCATCGCCTCGATTCTTGCAATCATCGTCAGTTATTTCTTTGCGATGCGTCAAGTAAGGCGTATCAACCGTATGCGTTCGGCAACTAAAGAAGTAGCAGCAGGAAACTTTGATGTAGTCGTACCAAATCGAAACCGTGATGAATTTGATGATTTAGCCAATGATTTTAATCAGATGACGGTCTCATTAAAAGAATCACAAGAAGAAATCGAACGGCAAGAAGAACGGCGCAAACAATTTATGGCAGATGCGTCCCACGAGATGCGGACCCCATTAACGACAATCAATGGCTTATTAGAAGGTATGCAATATAATGCGATTCCTGAAAACCAAAAAGCCAAAGCAATCACATTGATGCAAAATGAAACATCTCGTTTGATTCGTTTGGTCAATGAGAATCTAGACTATGAAAAGATTCGTACTAATCAAATAAGTATCATTTTACAAACATTCAATGCGACTGAAGCTGTTGCAACACTGGTTGCTCAGTTACAGCCTAAAGCAGAAGCATCAGGGAATCATTTAATCTTACAAACAAGTGAGCCGATCAATGTTTATGCAGATTATGACCGCTTTGTCCAAATCATGGTCAACTTGGTCCAAAATGCGATTCAATTTACTAAAGATGGAACGATTACTGTGGCAATTAAAAAATTTGAACAAGCAACGAAGATCACAATCACAGATACAGGTATTGGAATGACTGAAGAGCAAGTGAAGAATATTTGGGATCGTTATTACAAAGCCGATCCATCACGAAAAAATACTAAATACGGAGAATCTGGTTTGGGGTTGTCGATCGTAGAAGAATTGGTTCGTTTGCACAAAGGAACAATTGAAGTTACTAGCAGATTAGACAAGGGGACGACTTTTACCATTGTATTTCCGGATAAACCTAACGAATAAAAAGGTCGTGACGCAATGCGTCACGACCTTTTTTAACTAGTAGTAATTATTTTAGGAAGCTCAAATTGTTGAACAACGATCGGTTACAAAATTGCTAAAATAATGAAGTTTAAAATAAATAGAAGGTCTACAATCCAAAGTATTGGAGAAATTTCTTTTGTCTTTCCTTTGATAACTTTGACGATCGTATAGAAAATAAATCCAGCTGCGATTCCATAGGAGATACTGTAGCAAAGTCCCATAAAGATGCTGGCAAAGAAAGCTGGGACGGCTTCTTCTAACTCAAGCCAATTGATGTCAGCAAATGATGCCAACATCATGACTCCGACTAAAATCAATGCCGGTGCTGTAGCTTGTGCAGGAACAATGGCAATCAATGGTGAGAACAAACTACTTAATGCAAATAAAATTGCTACGACGACGGAAGTAAGTCCTGTTCGACCACCAGCACCAATACCAGCTGCTGATTCGACATAAGTCGTTGTATTCGAGGTCCCGAAGATTGCACCGATTGAAGTAGCGATTGCATCAGCAAATAATGCTTTGTCCATTTTTGTTTTAAAACCGCGTGAATCATCATTTAAAGCTTTTTCATCTTCTTTTGAGAAAATCCCCGTTCGGCGACCAGTACCAATGAAGGTGCCGATCGTATCGAAGGTATCAGATAAACTAAAAGCTAAAATAGTCATGAGAACTTGTGGCAACTTAGCTGAATTAGAAAAGAGCGATCCCATTCCTTCTGTACCAAAAGCGGCTCCGAAAGTCGTACCAAGTTCTTGAATCGAACTGCTTAATGAATTTGCATGCCAATCAATGGAACCTAATTGCACCACGCCCATTGGAATACCTAATAACGTTGTAAGTACAATACCAATCAAGATTGCACCGCGAACATTTTTAACGACTAAAATAGTAGTAATGACTAAACCAATCACAGCCAATAAGATAGGCGCATTATTAAAATTTGCCAATGCTGGAATAATCCCGCTGTTAATAGAAACATTGGTCGCTTTGCCGCCTTCGACTACACTGTTAGTGATGGCCGCTGAATCAGCACTAAATGAGAGCAAGCCAGCATTTTTTATTCCAACATAAGCAACAAAGATCCCAATACCACCGCCAATGGCATGCTGCATACTTTCTGGAATGGCATGAATGATCAACTTTCGAATTTTAGTGACAGTAATCAAAATGTTAATAATTCCACAAATAAATACCATAGCTAATGCTTGCTGCCAAGAATAACCAAGTCCAAAGACAACAGTATAAGTAAAAAATGCGTTTAGTCCCATACCAGGTGCTTGTGCATAAGGGACATTAGCAAATACGCCCATAACCAAAGTTCCGATGACCGAGGCGATGATTGTTGCTAAGAAGACCGCCTGGAACGGCATTCCTGATGCAGATAAAATTGTTGGATTAACGAACAAAATGTAACTCATAGCAAAAAATGTTGTGATTCCTGCCATTACTTCAGTAGAAATGTTAGTTCCTTGTTCCTTTAATTTAAAGAATTTCTCCATTATAAGTAAACGCTCCTTAGAAATAAGTTCATTATATCGGTAAAAACCGAATACTTTCTAAGTATAATGAAGGATCAATCGACTTTCAAGTATTATCTGAATAAAAACGAAAGGGAATGAAGTAATGTTCGTGTTTATCGTGTGTTTTTCATTTGTTTCTAAAATACAGTAATCGAAAAGTGGAAATTAACAAACATAGACATAAAAAAAGAGAGAAGACTATTTTAAATAATGAAACAAAGAATAAATTCAGCCAAGCAGTTGAAGATAGATCGAAGGAAAGCGGCGAACGAATGGAGTAGGCGATTCCGCTAGTACCATTACTTAAGACAAAGTTTGGTAGTTCAGTTAATTGATTCAATCCTTGATGATAAAAAAATTGTAAAATTGAGGTATACATCGGTTCAAAAAGAATGACGAATAAAATCAAGCCGACACTTGCAATCAATATCTCGAAAAAAAATTCCAAACTGATCGAATCAATCAATTGTTTCAAGCCAGCAGTTTTTTTCTGTTGGTAAATCCTAAATCCGAAAAACAGCACGATTAAGACAAAAAAGCAGATGGCAACAATAACGAGTTGATCAAAGAAATATTTCTGAAGTTGATGGACTTCTTCAGTCGTAAGCAACTGTATCTGATCAGCAGAATCTAATCGTTGTAAGAGCAAGTTTAACATAGACAAACTGGTCAAAATCAAAAGAGCGAATAGAGTGATCAACCAAGAAACTGAAAATTGGATTTTCTGTTGTTTGATAGTCGAAAATGTCCTAGAAATAAGTTCCATAGATTTCCACCTCTTATCGCTAAGTATAGAAGCGGAATTTGAAAGAAATATGAATTCTATCTGAAGAAACAAACGCAAAAACACTCTTCACAATTTTGTGAAGAGTGTTTTGCTATTATTGACCTTGTTCTTGATATTGTTTATAAGTTTCGGTCTTGTATAATTCTTGTGTAGATTTTTTACCATTTTGATCAAACAGGCTGGTTGATTTATCGCCTAGTTTGCTTTCAATTTTCGTCATTTTATTGAGCCCATCTTTGTAGTCAAATTGTGAAGCATCGATTGGTTTCAATCCACTAGCGGAATAGAATCGAAGCAGATCGCCATTATTGATATTATCTGACGTACTTAGTTGAGTCGAAACGGCATCTTTCCAAGCGTCTGTTTGTGTTTGAAGGGCTGCATCAGGTTCTGCTATAGGCAGTCCAGTTTTATTGTCATATAAGTTGCCACTGTAATACGTATAATTTGGTGTGACATAATCGCCATCACGGAAAGCTACGATTTGATCATGGTCTTCTGATAATAAATCTTGTCCTAATTGGATATACTTGCTTGTATCCGTGCCTAAAAGATGTAATAGAGTAGGCAATGCATCGACTTCGCCACCATAAGTGTGATTGATGCCGCCTTTATCTTGACCAGGAATGTGGACCATATAAGGGACACGCTGCATTTGGGCATTGTCAAAATTTGACCAAGTTTCTTTTGACTTGCCAAGTAATGGCGCTAAGTCAGAGTTTCTGGAATTTGAAATCCCGTAATGATCGCCATACATCACAATGATAGAATTGTCGTACAAGCCGGAAGATTTCAAGTAATTGAAGAATTCTTCGACTGCTTTGTCTAAATAGTTCGCTGTGGCAAAATAACCATTGATTGTTTCATCATTCGTATTTGCCATCGGGAAGCCAGCTTCATCATTTTTAAATTCGCTATATGGATAGTGATTTGAAACAGCGATAAATTTTGAGTAGAAAGGTTGTTGCAGACGTTCCAAATACTTCACAGATTGTTGGAAGAAGGGTTTGTCATGCAAGCCATATTGGAATGAGTTTTCATCCGTTACGTCATAATAAGAAGAATCAAAGAAATAATCATAGCCTAAGTTTTTATACGTTTCTGTACGGTTCCAGAAATTTCCAGAATTCCCATGGAACGCAGCACTTGTATAACCGGCTGTTTGTTTTAAAATGTCTGGAGCAGCTTGGAAAGTATTTTTTCCACCCAATTGTGAGAATAAGGATCCTTGATTCAAACCAAACAATGAGTTTTCCATCAATGTTTCAGCATCAGAAGTTTTTCCAGCTTTTACTTGGTGGAAAAAGTTATCAAAGGCAAAGGTACTGTTGCTGTGGAAAATGCTATTTAAAAACGGCGTAACCTCATGTTCTTGCCCATTCTCATCTTTTAATTTATAGTCAATCACAAATTGTTGCAGACTTTCTAAATGGATGGTAATGACATTCCGGCCTTTGGCAAGACCGTAATACTCACTGTTAGGCGCAGCATAATGTTCTTTTACATAAGATTCAACTTCTTTTAAATCATTGGGACTTGCTTCTGCTCGGACTTGATTTGTCTTATATGTTTGAATACCGTCGTAAACAGTAAAGGCATTTACGCCAAGATATTTGATCAAATAATCGCGAGAAAAAGTACGAGTCAATAGTTCCGGACGATCTGCTTCAGCTAGAAAAAGATTTCCTGAGAAAACCATAACTGAAAGGGCAGTCATCGCAAAAGCCATTCGGGCACGAACCGGACGCTCTTCTGTTTTGATACGTTTGCGCCATAAAAGCAAAGGCAAGATTACGATATCAATCAAATACAAAAGATCGTATGGACGAAACAGACGAATCGCACTTTCCCCTAAGCCGCTAGCGACTTTACCCGCACCTAGGAAAGTATTGACTGTAATAAAGTCAGTAAATTCACGATAGTAGACGACGTTGGCAAAAAGTAAGAAGCTTGCCAATGCGTAGATGAGCATCATCGTAAAGTAAGAAGCCTTTGATCGACGCACGTATAAAGCAATCGATAATAAGAACATTGTCGATGCGATCGGATTAATAAACAGGATGAAGTATTGTGTCAGACTTTCGATCCCTAAATTGAATTCAAATAAGTATGCAAAAACACTTTTTGCCCACAATAAGAATGTTAACAACGCATAAAAGCCGAGACGTTTATTCAAAAATGTAGGAGCCTTTAATTTTTTCAATGGAAACTTCCTTTCTGACGCAGCTAAACTGCGAAATGTTCACTTGTTATCAGTTTACTCGCTTCTAGCAACCCCGTCAATTCTTATCAAATCAAGAGCAATCAGCCTTAAAGAAAACTTTATAAGCGAAAAATCCTATTTTTTTTTGCTATACTATAGAAGAAAGCGGGGATGAGTGTGAAAATAGAATTAACTAATTATGGAGTAAAACGGATCCGCCAAGGAAATCCATTGATCCAAGAAGAAGACTTAAAACAAACCATCAAGCAAATTCCCTTAGAATGGGTGGAATTTGTTGATAATAAACAAAAGTATCTCGCAACAGGTTACTTAGGCAAGCAAAACAAAGGCTTTGGCTGGGTGGTTGACCAAACACAACGTTCGATCGATCAAATGTTTTTTAAGCAGCTATTCCAACAAGCCATTCAAAAGCGTCAAGCATTTTTTTCTGATGAAACAACGACTGCTTTTCGTCTGTTCAATGGTGAAGGCGATGGTTTCGGTGGGATGACCGTTGATTACTACGCTGATTATTTAGTAATCTCGTGGTACAACCAGACTATTTATCATTTTAAAAAGATGATCGTTGCTAGTTTACTGGAAGTTTTTCCAAAAGCAAAAGGCGTTGTCGAAAAGATTCGTTTCAAAAGTGAATCAAAAGAAAGTCAATGGTTGGTAGGAGAAAAGCCGCAGGAGCCATTGATTATAAAAGAAAATGGGGTTTCTTATGCAGTATATCTTGATGAAGGCTATATGACGGGGATTTTTTTAGATCAGAAAGATGTCCGCAGACGACTGACAGAAGGGCTTGCTGCTGGAAAAAAAGTATTGAACATGTTCAGTTATACTGGTGCGTTTTCCGTAGCAGCAGCATATGGCGGTGCATTAGAGACGACTAGTGTCGATCTAGCCCAACGCAGCTTAGCTAAGACACAAGAACAATTTGAAGTAAATGCATTGCCTTTGGCGCAACAAAAAATTATCGTAATGGATACTTTCGAGTATTTCCGCTATGCACGCAGAAAAAAATTGAATTATGATTTGATTATTTTGGATCCTCCAAGTTTTGCTCGTAATAAGAAAAAAACATTTTCCGTAGCAAAAGATTATGGACGATTGATTGAAGAAAGTGTGGAGATTTTGGCGGAAGAAGGAATGATCATCGCTTCAACGAATGCCGCAAATCTTTCGATTAAAAAATTCAGACATGCGATCGAAGGCGCGTTGCAAGACAAACAAGTCACCTATCAACTAGTAGAAAGTTATCGCTTGCCGGCTGATTTTCCAGCTAGTGATTTTGAAGAGAGTAACTACTTGAAGGTCTTGTTTTATAGGATAAAAAAATAAAGAAATTGAGGTGGGATATTTATGATGGATATTCAAGTAAGAGATGTGCGTTTTGATGCAGGAAAACCTAAAATCTGTGTGCCAATCATGGGGGCAACATTTGAGGAGATCATTGAACAAGCGATTCAAGCTAAAAAAGTTGCAGAAGTGATCGAATGGCGCGCGGATTATTATGAAGACATCTTAGACGATGAGAAGCTGAACACTACGCTGTTAACATTGCGAGACGAGATTCGAAATATTCCACTGATTTTCAATTTACGGATGGCCGAAGCTGGGGGACAAATCGATATTTCTCTAACTCAATATCGTCATATCAATGAATTTGCAGTTTCTTCACGAACAATTGATCTAGCTGATGTGGAAGTTTCAATCGTTGATCAATTGTCGACGTCATTTATTAAATGGATGCAGTCTTTAGGAGTAAAAGTGATTTTAAGTTATTACAATTTTGAAGAAACTCCTGAAGATGCGGTCATCTTATTTCGCTTAAACTTGACGGAACATTGTGGTGCAGATATTGCAAAAATTGTACTCCAACCACAAAATGAAGCAGATGTTTTGCGCCAGATGGAAATTGCTATGAAAGCTCAAACCTTTGTTTCCTTACCGATCATTTCGGTATCACTTGGACGGATAGGGAAATTTTCACAAGTCAGCGGTTCGCTAGACGGTTCATGCATGGCCTATGGTTGTTTAGCAGGACAAGCATATCCTGATGCACAGATCGAAGCAGAAAAATTAGCCGTAATGATTGATGAATTAAGATAGAAAAAAAGCCTTATTTTTAGGGATTAATCAGTAGAAATTGGAAAATTCTTTTCGAATTTTAAAAACGCAGCGCAGCTCAGCGCTGCCGAATTTGTTTTCTAGTATTTTTTTGCTAGACTTTAGAAAAAATGAAGTGAGGGATTAGCTTGGCAAAAAAGAAAATTCAAAAGACCAATGCGATTCGATTAGTCGAACAAAAGAAAATCGCTTATATCGAACATGAATATGCTTGGAGTGAACAAGACTTAGGCGCCGGACATGTCTCTGAACAGGTAGGAATAGAAGCCGCAAGGATCTTCAAAACATTAGTAGCTGTGGGAAATAAAACAGGTCCGATTGTGGCAGTTATTCCAAGTGATCATGAGTTAGACCTAAAAAAAATAGCAAAAGCCAGCGGCAATAAAAAAGTGGAGATGCTTCATTTAAAAGATTTAGAGACAACGACTGGATACATTCGCGGCGGTTGTTCTCCAATCGGAATGAAGAAACTTTTTCCAACTTATGTTGATATCTCAGCAACAAAATTCGAAAGAATCGCGATTTCAGCTGGCAAAAGAGGACTACAAATGGAAATTGCCCCCGAGGCCATTGTGGAATTGACTCGCGGGCGATTTGTAGAATTGATTCATTAAGTAAAGGCGTGGTACGCAGCGTGTGTGCCGGCAACATAGCCAGTACAAAATGCGGTGGTGATATTATAGCCGCCTGTATATCCATTGACATCTAATACTTCCCCGGCAAAATAAAGGCCGGGGATTTTTTTGCTGGCTAATTCTTTTGGATTGATCTCTTTTAGTTCTACTCCCCCTCCAGTTACAAATGATTTTTCTAAGCCAAAGGTCTTATTAGCAGACAACAACCAATCCTTACAGTAAGAAATGAAGGCTGCTAATTGTTCTTTTGATGTTTGGGCAAAAGTTTGTTCACTGATTCCGAGAGTTGTTAAGAAATACAGCAACAGTCGTTCAGGTAAGAAACCAGTTAATGCATTTTTTAATTGTTTTGAACTAGTCGCTGAATAATCGATGATCTCATCCATCAATTCATCACTCGTTTTGTCAGGAAAACAATCCAGGACTAAGGTTGCTGTTTTTTGAGTTCGCAACAATTGATTAACAAAACTTGAACAACGTAAAGCAGCAGGTCCAGAGATTCCAAAATGGGTAAAAAGCAGATCCATTTCATGACTAGCGACTAGTTTGTTGCTTTCATCTACCACGGATAATTTAATATCCTGTAAAGATAGACCTTGCAATGTTTTGGCGGCAACAAAATCATTTGTTAAGAAAATAGGGGATTCCGTTGGATACAAAGGAGTGACATGATGACCAAGACTTTTGGCCAAACGATACCCATCACCTTGTGAGCCGGTAGAAGGATAAGTGATTCCACCAGTAGTTACTACAACACTTTTAGCAAAATAATCCCCTTCGGTCGTTCGGACACCTTGAACAATCACTCCATCTGTAATGATTTTTTCAATCGGCTCTTTAAAGAAAAGGGTGACAGACAAATTTTCTAATTCCTCTTTTAAGGTATTAACGATAGTAGCCGATTTATCAGAAACAGGAAAAATCCGTCCATGATCCTCTTCTTTTAATGCGACCCCACGTTCACTAAAAAAACGCATGACATCTTGGTTATCAAATTGTGAAAATGTACTGTACAAAAATCGGCCATTACCGGGAATATGGACAATCAAATCATCAACAGGACGATTGTTTGTCACATTGCAGCGCCCACCGCCAGTCATCAGTAGTTTTTTTCCTAATCGTTTATTTTTCTCGAATAACGCGACTTTAGCACCGTTCATTGCTGCTGTGATAGCGGCCATCATTCCAGCCGGGCCACCACCAATTACGATCACATCGAATGTTTTCTTCATTTTATTATCTCCTCATTTAATACTAATTTTCTGTTAAGTCGGTATAATCATACTGTAAATACGAACAATTGACATTCAATTTGCAATGAAATTCAAAAAAATTTTCACTTTTATTAGAAAATGATGTAAAATATGTGTATTAAATGTGAGGAGGAATTTGATGGAAGTAAAACAATATGTAGAGCAGATTCAAAAAGAACTGGTGAAAAAAGACCCGAACCAAGAAGAGTTTTTACAAGCGGTGGAAGAATTTTTACCGACAGTCATTCCTTTTCTAGAAGAGCATCCTGAATACGCAGAAAAAAATATTTTAGGTATGATCCTAGAACCAGAACGATTGATCCAATTTCGTGTTCCTTGGCAAGATGATAAAGGCAATTGGCAAGTCAATCGTGGCTATCGGGTACAATTTAATTCTGCGATTGGACCATATAAAGGTGGATTACGCTTCCACCCAAGCGTGAATTTAAGTATCTTGAAATTTTTAGGTTTTGAACAAATCTTCAAAAATAGTTTGACAGGTCTTCCAATCGGCGGCGGCAAAGGCGGTTCTGATTTTGATCCAAAAGGAAAATCTGATGCTGAGATTATGCGCTATTGCCAAAGTTTCATGACTGAATTAGCGAAACATATCGGACCAAATCTAGACGTACCAGCAGGGGATATTGGTGTTGGTGGTCGTGAAATTGGTTACTTGTTCGGACAATACAAACGGTTGCGTGAATATGATATGGGTGTATTGACAGGAAAACCATTAGGCTTTAATGGAAGTTTAATACGGACAGAAGCTACAGGTTACGGAGCAGTTTACTTTGTAAAACATTTGCTGGAAGATCGTAAAGATTCGTTTGAAGGAAAAAAAGTCATTGTCTCAGGTAGTGGGAATGTGGCAATCTACGCGATTGAAAAAGCACAGGCTTTAGGTGCAACTGCTTTAACTTGCTCTGATTCAAACGGGTATATTTACGATAAGAATGGTATCGACGTTGAACTTTTAAAAGAAATCAAAGAAGTTCGTCGTGCACGGTTGACTGAATATGCTAAAGAATCACCAACTGCAGAGTATCATGAAGGATCTGTTTGGGAACTTGAAACAGCTGCAGATATCGCCTTACCATGTGCGACTCAAAATGAGATCAATGATGAAAAGGCAGAGATCTTAGTAAAAAATGGTGTGAAAGTTGTTGCTGAAGGAGCAAATATGCCAAGCACAATGGAAGCAATCAAGTTGTATCATGAAAATGGCGTACTTTACGGACCAGGTAAAGCTGCTAACGCAGGTGGCGTAGCTGTTTCAGCATTAGAAATGAGCCAAAACTCTCAACGATTGGCTTGGACAGCAGAAGAAGTTGACAGCAAATTAGATGATATCATGAAAAACATCTATGAAACTTGTCGTGATACCGCAGAAAAATATGCAAACAAAGACAATTTTGCCGCAGGAGCAAACATTGCTGGGTTTGCTAAAGTTGCTGCTGCAATGCTTACTCAAGGAACAGTTTAATAATTTAAAAGGTTTAAGCTTGAAAAATAGTTAAAAGAAACGTAAAGTATAGATTGTATGAAGTGACTTTCAAGGAGGAGAAACAATGGCACACATTCATTTCGATTATTCGAAAGTAGCACCATTCGTGAGCGAACATGAGATGGACTACATCAAAGATGAAGTAGCATTAGCTCACAAAAAATTACGCGAAGGTACTGGCGCAGGAAATGATTTCCTTGGCTGGATCGATCTTCCAGTAAACTACGACAAAGATGAATTTGCTCGTATTAAAAAAGCAGCCGAAAAAATTCAATCTGATTCTGAAGTATTAGTGGTTATCGGAATCGGTGGTTCATACCTTGGAGCCCGTGCAGCAATCGAATTCTTACATCAAAGTTTCTTTAATGTATTAGGCAAAGATAATCGTAAAGCACCACAAGTTTTCTTCGCAGGAAACTCAATCAGTTCAACATATATTGCTGACTTGATCGAAGTAATCGGCGACCGTGATTTCTCAGTTAACGTGATTTCTAAATCAGGAACAACGACTGAACCAGCAATCGCATTCCGTGTCTTTAAAGAATTGTTGATCAAAAAATACGGTCAAGAAGAAGCAAACAAACGTATCTATGCAACAACAGATAAAGCTCGCGGTGCTGTAAAAGTTGAAGCAGATGCTGCTGGTTGGGAAACATTCGTTATTCCTGATGATGTCGGTGGACGTTTCTCAGTACTTACCGCAGTTGGTTTATTACCAATCGCAGCAAGCGGTGCAGATGTTGACGCATTAATGCAAGGTGCAGCAGATGCCCGTACAGCTTATTCAAGTGATAACTTGGATGAAAACGAAGCGTATCAATATGCCGCATTACGCAATATTTTATACCGTAAAGGCAAAGTGACTGAAATTTTAGTCAACTATGAACCAGGTATGCAATATTTCAACGAATGGTGGAAACAATTATACGGCGAATCAGAAGGGAAAGACTTGAAAGGTATTTATCCATCAAGTGCTAACTTCTCAACCGACTTACATTCATTTGGACAATATATCCAAGAAGGCCGTCGTAATATTTTTGAAACAATCGTGAAAGTTGAAAAACCTCGTAAATCTGTGGCGATTCCTTCACAAGAATCTGATTTAGATGGATTAGGTTACTTAGAAGGTAAAGACGTAGACTTTGTTAATTCAAAAGCATATCAAGGAACTTTGTTAGCACATACGGATGGCGGCGTTCCTAACTTTGTATTAAACATTCCTACCATGGATGCTTATACTTTAGGTTATGCTATGTACTTCTTTGAAATTGCTGTCGGTATTTCTGGTTATTTAATGGGTGTTAACCCATTCAATCAACCAGGGGTAGAAGCTTACAAGAAAAATATGTTCGCTTTGCTTGGTAAACCAGGCTTTGAAGATTTAGCTAAAGAATTAAACGATCGTTTATAATACGCTGTTTCTAGCTGATTTAATAACAGCTGGTGATAGTAACATGTTTGCATCGATGCTTTTCTAGTGATAGAAAAGGTGATAGTGAACTAGAAAAGCACTCAATTATGAGTGCTTTTTCTTTTGCTCTTCGAGATATTCTTCGAACTTTTTCATCGATCGTTCTTTCACTTCTGGAGTGACCGAAGCATAAATTTGAGTAGTAGAAATATCTTTATGACCTAACAAATCTTTTATGTCATCTAAATCCACACCAGCTTGCCTCATCCGAATAGCAAATGTGTGACGTCCGTCATGGACTTTGATTGGAGGTAGCTTAGCTCTTTTAGCAATTCGAACAGAAGCACCATTCACCGAACGATTACGAACAATTTTACCTTTTGAACTACTAGTTGTGTAAATGAAGATATAATCAGAATTATTTTTCTGTAAAGGGGTGATCCCAATTTTGTCGTAAAAGTATTTATAAAACTCTATTAAAGCAAATTTTGTTCTTTGAGTGATCGGTAGATCTCTTTCTCCAGAGGGAGTCTTGGTTTCGTCAATAATAATCGCATCTTTATTTGCGCCAGCTTCAGCTCTATATAATCGCTCACGTTCCACACTCACAAAACTTTTTGTGAAATCGAAGTCTGACCAACGAAGAGCCATCACTTCAGCTTTCCTAAGTCCGCAATCGAAAATTAGTAAGAAAAAAGGATACCAAAATGGTTCATGTTCCTTTTTGGCAGCTTCATAAAACTGATCAACTTCATCAGCGCTGTAGTGGGGCGGGACCTTTGGAGCTTTTGGTTTTAACGGGAATTCCACAAATTGCGTTGGGTTTTCGCTAACATAACCAAGCTGAATTGCTTTTCTGTATGCGTTCGAAAGGGTAGCGTTAATAGATTGCACAGTATTATAAGATAATCCTTTTTTACTTCGACCTTTACCTTCAAGAGTAAATAGTTTGTTGATAAATTTTTGATGATCAGCACGAGAATACTTGGTTAACTTGAACTTACCAATATAAGGCTCAATATACATTCTGATATTTTCACGATGAACAATGCGAGTTCCTTCTTTTACTTTCATTTTATAATCAGTAATCCATATTTTTAGGAACTGCTCGATTGTCATATACTTAACATCGTTTTTTTGATAATCACCTTTTGCAATTTCACCTTCAGTTATTTTTGCATAGTTGTTTGCTTCATCCCAAGATTTAAAACCTTTCTTATGGATCTTATTTTGCCGCTTGGTCCCAGGATCGATACCATTCGAGATAAAAACCTCATATCTAAGTTCGCCACTTTTTAAGTTGTATGGTTTTATAGATGCCATAAAATCATTCCTTTCGGATTATTTAGAGAGAAATTCAAAAAAATATCAATTAAGCGCAATATGATTTAAATATGAAAAGATAAATTGAATTATTATTGATAAAATTCAAACATGTGTTCGTTTTCAGGTTAAAAGAAAAGCCCGAAGGCTCTTTTTGTGGTATAATTGGATGGTATATTTATCATCCAATTATGAGGTGTTTTGTATGACTGATAATGACAAGATAATTCATTTAGAAAACAAAATAAAAACTTTAGAGCTTCAACAAAACCAATTAATAAAGATTGTTCTGCATAGTACGCCAGAATGGGCTCAAGAATCACTAAAGGCTGCCAAATCTGCTGGATTGGTAGAATTACCATTCATGGGAATCAGTAGTGATGGTTCTTATGATTTCTATAGAATTCTTGACCTATTATATAGATTAAAACTACTCCAATAGTGATTTGAAGTTGTCAACTATTTCGTCCAAGGAGTTTATTCTTGTATCTAAAGCCAATCTGTTAGAAAGTGATGGACTCTTTTTGTCTATTTCATCTTTTGTAACATTATGCCAAAGTGGTAGCACCATTTGTCTTCCAGTAGAACTTTCTTTGTTTAGAATTCCATCTAACTCATATCCAGTCCAATATTTTTCAATATATTTGGATGAGATGACTATTAAACCAAATTTCGATTTTAATAGTCCATTATCAATAGATTGACGTATGCTTTGTCCCCAGCCGATGTTACTTTTGTCACGCCAAATTGAGAATCCTTCTTTTTTTAAAGATGCTTCCAATTTATCAATATAGTCTGAGTCTTCTGATGCATATGAAATGAAGATATCGTACTCTTTATCATTTAATGATGGATCATTAAGAACCTCAGACTGAATTACTTTCACTTCTTTGTCTTGGATCTGTTTCATTTTTGCTACTTGTTTATCGTAGGATTTTTTTAAATCTTTTTGGAATCTTTCGCTTTCATCAGTTCGTGCCTTACTTAGCTTCACTTGTGTATCTCCAAGCTCTTTTCTCTTTTTTGCAAGCTTACCTGAAATTTCAGCTACTTTACTCTTAGCATTAATGGATTTTTTTGTCTCTGATTCAATTGTGCGTTCTTTGGAACGAATCGTGGAAGCTACTTTTGAACGACTAATAGCATTTCGAGAATCAGCAACTTTTTTGTCTGCATCTGATGCTTTCTTTTGTTCACTTGCTAAATTTCTTTCTAATCGATTTATGTCGTTTAGTAATGTTTTTTCCTTTTGCTGTAATGAACTTATTGACAAAATACAAACTCCTTTCATACCGTGCTTTGCACGGTTATTTTTGTCCCCGAACCGGTAGTGCCAAGAGGGGAGGGAACTATAAATCCAATAACTGAGTTAAGAGAATAGCAAACACCCCAGCGATAATTAACGCAATACCACAAAATAGTGTTAGCGCGTCTAATATTTTGTCCTCAATGAAGATACGGACAGTTCCGATTACCAAACCAATACCATAAATAATCATGAGGATTTCTAAAAGAATTAAAGAGTTGAATTCTTGAAACATGAAACTCCTCCTGCGTGCTAGGATGAGAGACGAGTATTTACTAAAGAGCCTCGGATGAACGGGGCGGGGGTGTTACTTTAATACTGATCATCCGTAGGGATAGCGTTAGCATTGACTTCATCTATTGCCTGTTGTCCTTTTTCTGTAGGTGTTCCGTCTGGATTAGAGTAACCATTTTCTATTGCCCAATCAATTTGATCTTGCACCCAGGCATCAGGAGATCCGTCTGGATTAGCACCAGCAGCATGGTCTTGCCCGGGAAGTAGGGGTTGCCCATTTGGATCGTAACCGTTTTGAATGTTTTCTTGGCCTTGATGCCATTGCGCGTTAGCCTCTGCCTCCATTTGAGCGCCCCTAGCACGTTCTTCCGGCGTAGTATTGTTATACGGCGAATCATCGGGAATTCCGTTGCCGTCAGCATCATTTTGTACTTGATTTGATTGCTCTTGAGTTGTAGCTTGCTGTTGTTGCGCTTGAGTAGCTTGTTGTTTGATTGCTTCAAGATTCGCTGCTGCTGTTTCTAACCGTTTTTGAAGATCAGTATTTCCGCCAGGGATAGCATTAATTGCATTTTTAGCTGCTGCTATTGTTTCGTCAGTCAAATTAGCTTCAGCTGCTTTCATAGCAGTATCAGCTTCAGAAACCTTCTTAGTGATTTCTTCTTGTTTTTTCTTTTCTGCTTCTTCTGCACGTTTCTTAGCTTCAACAGCTTCTTTTTTCTTTGAATCGTTTGTGGAACTTGATTTTATTTCTTGCTTTGAAGTTGAATCTGTTGATTCAGCATTTTTATCTCTTGAACAAGCAGATAAAAGTAGGGCAGAGCATACCAACAATGCAACGCTTAATTTTTTCATTTTTATTCCTCCTTACAATCCCAGTAAGTCTTTTTTCTTAGCATTAAATCAGTTATTTCCACTTAAATTCTTTAACGTCAGTCATTTTTGATCTGCCAATTACATTACCGTTATAGTAAATTTGAGTAAAAATTCCATCGCTGGCTTTATCCATATCCCAATTTTCGCTTTCGCTTACAATCGAAACAGCAGCGTTCTGAGCAGAAAGAATAGCTGAGCTAGCATCAGTTTGGCTAAGCGTTAGGAAATTATCGTTCACATTTACTTTAAGAAGGTTTTCTTCGTAATCTATTTCATTAATAGTTAACGCCCAATTAAATACAGGATTAGGTGTGCCATTTTCCGTAGGATTTCCGTTTTCATCCAATGTGCCATTCGCAAATCCTTTATTTTGTTCGAGATAGGCAGCGATCTGCGTATTAATCGAATCTGATTCACTTGAAGAGCTTGATTCAATAGTAGAACTGGACTCTTCAGTTGAAGTTTTAGTGCTACTGTTTGAAGTTTGTTTGCTTTCAGACGTTTTCTTAACTGCAGAACTACTTTCTACAGTGGTCGATTTTGCAGGCTCCTTTGGATCCGTTAGTTTCGCAAATATTATGGTTAGAATTAGTATTGCTGTAAATGCAATAAGCATTCGCCTAGTTAATGTGTAATCTTGCTGTTTTTTTCTTTTTCTGTTAGCAATAATTGCAGTAATTACCATACCTAAGAAACTCACAATAAGAAGAATAGGGCCAATAGTATTCATTTTTATTCCTCCCTTTTCCTATCGAAAATTTTTTTACGAAAATACTATTAAAAAAACTATTCCCCAAACCGGAATCGAACCGGCGTCGCCAGTAGGGGAGAGGCCGAAGCCTGATCTTTTGGTATTTTTATTGAGCAGATGCCATATATGCATCGGTTATCGCTTCGGCTTCCTTCATATAAACATCAGTTAATTTAGTAGCCCAAGATTCATAATCTTCGTATTTACCGCTGCCGTTTGAAAAATGTACATCTGCCATCTTACTAATTCCGTCGTTAGATATTTCAGCAAGCTCGGAAATCTTGTTGTTAGATATTTCAGCTAAACCTTCAACCCCATCTTGATTTTTCTCCGCTTCTGCATTATATTCATCCACCAGACCTGGTACTGCATCTTTAATTTTTTGGGTGTATTCATCTAAAATTGCTTGATATTTTTCATCAGCATTAGTAGCTTCCTCTTCCTCACTTTCCGTAGAAGCTGGTGCAGATTCTTTTGCTGGTTCGGATTCTTTCGTTGCTTCGCTTTCCTTGGTACTTTCATTAGTTTCCGTTTCAACTGTAGTTGAACTACTTTCTTGAGCATCTTTTGCAGCGTTATTGTCATCTCCGCCACCTAAGGAACCAGCTACTCCTGCTACAACAAGAACCGCTAAGACCCAAAACCAGATTCTTTTGTAGATCGGTTTTTTCTCCTTCATGACATAAGTTTTTCCGTCTTCCCCAGTTACTTTTTTCTTCGCCATACCAATTGCCTCCTAGACTTTTTCATTTTTTTACTCCCACTTAATGGCAGGTAGTAGTAGTCGCCATTAATCTAGGTTCATTCAAACCACTCGAATACACCAACAGTCCCATTCGCTCTAAAAATAATTCGGTAGTTCTTGTAAGTCAGGCCTTCTGGATACATTTTAGAGTAGGTTTTAACAGCTTCTTTTAGAGCCTCAGTTGTGATTCCTAAAAACTCTGCCGATTCCCACATAAATGTAAAACGCTCATAGTAACATTCTATGAAGTCCTCAGGTCCAACAATCAAAGTTGCACCAATATCACGAGCCTTTTGCTCTTGTTTTCTTTTCTCGTTATTATCTTGGGCAACAATATCTCCAAAACTTGTTAAATGATGACCAATCTCTTCAGCAACTGTACACGCAAGCTCTTTCGAAGATTGGCGAGGATTTAAATAGACAACATTGTCAATGTATAAACCTTTTTGTTTATCTGACATTCTATTTTCGAATCTGTACTCTAGGGCGGGAAATCTAGACATTAACTTCTCTACGTTATTCAAATGCAACACCTACTTGCCATGGTCTCTATTTTTAATGTAATCAATAAAAGAAAGAATCTCTTTCATCTCTTCGTCAGAAACATCATCATCGATGTGTGCAGCTACAGTCATTTGATTACTCGAAAGTTCTGATTCGTCTTTTGCTTCACGGCCATGGAGATAATCGAGGGTTACACCAAAAAAATCTGCGATTTTATTTTGAAGTTCTACATCTGGAGTTCTACGGCCTTGTTCATATGATGAATATGTCGTGCGCGCAACTCCTAAAATCTTTGCCATGTCAGCTTGTGTTAGCTTTTTTTGTTTTCTTAGTTCGATTAATTTTTGACCAAACAAGTTGAACAGCTCCTTTATGCTTCTTTATGTATTAATAATACTACGCAAAAAGCGTACAAAAAAGTTAAATAGATAAATGTGTCAAAAAGACTATTTTTTTTGTTGACACGTGTCATTATGCGTAGTAATATAAAAGTACGCAATATGACACATCGAAGAGGAGGTATACAGATGAAAAAATGGCTAGAAAAAAAGCGTACAGATAAAAAAATGACACAATATCAAGTTGCAAAGCTTTCTAATATGCCAAGAACAACTTACTCATCTATTGAGCAAGGTAGACGCAGACCATCTGTCAAAAATGCTATGAGAATTGCAACAGTTCTTGGATTTGATTGGACTATTTTTTTTGAAAAAGAAATACGCGAAACGACTCTTAAAAACAAGGAGGTGAAGAAATGAAAGACAAGCCACAAATGATTCGAGCTTCAATTGATACACGTTTCTTGAATCAATACATCAAAATGCTGATACCAGCTATTCAAAGAAAATTTGGTGTTGAACCAGGAATCGAAGGATCGTTGTTCTCAGCATCAAATAGCGTTGATGAAATGATTATTCTGTTTTTATCGACAGACGAACAAGCTCAAGATATTTTCGAGTTCATTAAATCCAAATGGCAGTTTGAAAGCGAACCTCAACTTGCTTCATAAGTTAATTGTAAACATGTTTGCTTCGTTATTGGGGATTACTTTTACAGTTAAGCCGAAATCGAAATAAATATAAAAAAAGACGAAATAACTAAGGAATAGGGTTGATTTTGATCCTAAAAATAGGAAATCATCGAAACCTAATTCGGACAAATTCATGAAATAATTTAAGGAGGGATCGTAATGATGCGAGTCGCTTTAAAAAGTGAATTAGATGCTTTGCTGATACGAAGAAATCTTTCACAAAAAGAAATCGCAAGTTTGAGTAAAATTCCATTCTCGACGTTTAACGGATATACCAAAGGAACCCAAGAAGTTCCAGTTAATAAAGCTGTTGATATCAACAACGCTGTTGGGGATGACCTATTTGGAAGCCAAGCGGGTAACAAATACTTAGGAACTTTGAAAGCTCTTGATGGAAAAGTTTCCGAAGTACTAACGCCAACAGAGCTTGATTTTTTGCAAGATCAAGAAACTATCCAAAGAGAAGAAAGACGAGAAAGAGCAAAAGCTCTACTAATCAAATCAAAACTTGAACCGCTTAATGATAAGGATAAAGAGGATTTAGAAAGATACGTCATGGAATTTTTAGATGAAATAGTTGTCGAACTTTCGATTGTTTTCTCAATATTAAAAATTCTAGGAATGAGTATTTCTGAAGCGTTCAAAAAGCGGATGCCTCATTGGGTATCAAAAAAATATATGAAAGGAGAATAGCGATGATTATTGAAAAACCAAAAGTTGTCCAATTTAGAAACGATAAGATTCAAGTTAAAAAGAATTATCCAGAAATGATTAGCCGATCAGAGTTAGCAAGACGGTGGGGATATTCAATTGGTTGGATTAAGAAAATGACAGATCGGGAATTTGATCCTTTACCTATGGAAAAAACAGCACCAACAGAGCGTGGAACTAAAGAATCTGTTCGGATTCCTTTTGAAGTTGCAATGGAATGGAAAGAACGTAACACAACTAGAAACTATGAGGTGAGAGCATGAGAAAAGATTTTGAATATGTGCCGACTGTTCCAGTTGAATTAGCACAAAAATTAGCGACTTACAAAGCTACTAAGGTGATATTCACTGGCGCGATGATTGGAATCGCTACTATCGGATACTGGCCAATCGCATTAACATTAATACCTGTTTCATTTTTCGCGAACAAGATTGTCAAAAAGGTGCTGGGACTATGAGGATACAAAAAAAAGACTTACCCGCCAGCAAGCAAAAGTAAGTCACTAATGAAAGTTTATCTAGGAGGATTATATCAAATTGAAAGAGATTTGGAAAGATATCAGTGGATATGAAGGATTGTACCAAGTTAGTACCTTTGGAAGAGTAAAAAGTATCAGGAAAAATTTAATCTTATCTCAAAGTAACGGGACCTGCGGATATAGAATGGTCAACTTGTACGTCGACAAAAAACAAAGCAAAAAGTTAGTTCATAGATTAGTCGCTCAAACATTTATTGAGAATCCTTTAGAGAAAGAACAAGTAAATCATATTGATGGAAACAAAAATAATAATAATCTTTCAAATTTAGAATGGTCAACTAGATCAGAAAATGTAAAGCATGCTTATTTGATTGGAATCAAAGAACCTACTGAAAAGGTTCGAGCTGCTGCACAAAAATTACATGCTATCCCGATCCTAGTGACGAATAGAAAAACTGGAGAAGAGAGGGCGTTTCCATCTGGAAGACAAGCCGCAAACTATTTCAATGTTAAACCCTATTACTTTTATAAGCTATTACGCACAAATGGAAAAGATAACAATTTTGCAATTAAGAAACAGAGAGGTGAATCTAGTGTTTAATTACGATACCGCAATGGCAGATCCAGATAGTCATATTTTTGTAAATGTATCACAAAATACTGACAAAGACTCTCCTGATAATTTAGAAGGGTGGGGTGATGATGGTGAAAAAATCAACAATCGAAATGACTCACAACGAATGGCTTGAAGACAGAAGAAAAGGTATTGGTGGGTCTGATGTTGGAACTATTCTTGGATTGAATAAGTGGAAATCACCTTATCAACTATGGCTAGAGAAAACAGGACAAGTAGAACTGGATGAATCAAATAGCGAACCAGCCTATTGGGGCAATGTTTTAGAAGAAATAGTCGCAAAAGAATTTACCGAACGAACTGGAAAAAAAGTTCGGCGTCGCAATCAAGTATTTGAGCACGCGTTGCATCCATTTTTGAGAGCCAATATTGATCGAGATGTTGTCGGTGAAAATGCCATATTGGAATGTAAAACAGCGAATAGCTTCTTATCAAAAGAATGGGATGGCGAAGAGATCCCCATGAGTTATCTTTGTCAAATACAACATTACATGAATGTTTTAAATAGAGATTTCGCGTACATCGCTGTCTTAATTGGTGGACAAAAGTTCATTTGGAAAAAGATAGAACGGGATCAAGAATTGATTGACATAATAACTGAGCGACTAGTCGAATTTTGGGAAATCAATGTTATTACAGGAATGGAACCACCTATCGATGGTAGCGACGCTACCGCCGAGTTTATAAAGAATCACTATTCAACAGAGGGAACCGAAGAAATCAGTTTATCTAGCGAATATGACGAATTGATCGAAAGTAAACGGGACCTAAAGAAATCAGAAAAGGAAATTCAGACTCAGATTAAGAAGATCGATAACCAAATAAAATCGGAACTTGGAAAAAATGATGCAGTGGTCGGTATAAGCCCTAAATTCATTGTTTCGTGGAAGTCACAAGAACGGACTTCACTTGATAAAAAGCTGTTAGCTGAGAAATATCCAGAAGTAGTAAAAGATTCTAGTATTTACAAAACGTCTAGTTTTAAACGACTAGCTGAAAAGGAGATCAAATAAATGGCCACAAATGATACTTTAAAAAATCAGTTAAGCGAACAGAAATCGCAAGAAGTCAGCGCTCAATCATTAGGGTTCAAAGCATTAATGAATACACCAACTATGAAAAAGAAGTTTCAGGATATTCTCCATGAGAAGTCAGATTCCTTCATGGGATCATTGATGACTTTAGTTGGAGGAGATAACTATCTTTCAAATGCAGAACCAATGACAATTATTGCTTCTGCATTAAAAGCTGCGACCATGGATTTACCCATTGATAAGAATTTAGGTTATGCATATGTCGTTCCATTTAATAGAAAAGAAAAAGTTGGAAAAGACTGGGTCACACATAATGAAGCGCAATTCATACTAGGATACAAGGGATATATTCAACTAGCCCAACGTTCTGGGCAGTACAAAGCATTGAACGCTTTAGAAGTGTATGAAGGTCAATTGATTGAATGGAATCCCCTCACAGAAGAGTTTATTTTTGATTATTCAGCCAAGGCTTCAGATAAAGTCATCGGTTATGTAGGTTTCTTCGAATTATTGAATGGATTTAAAAAAACAGTTTATTGGACGAAACAAGAAATCGAAGCTCATCGAATTAAAAATGCTAAAGGTTACGATAAAGAAAAATTAACAGGCGCTTGGAAAGATAACTATGATTCGATGGCCATAAAAACGGTACTACGTAATCTTCTTGCTAAATGGGGAATTTTGTCGGTAGAAATGCAGACAGCAGTGACTTCCGATGAAAAAGTATTTCGACTTGATGATAATGACGACTTGATTGAAGAGACCGCATTGAATGAAGCTGAGCCAATCAAAACTGATAGAAAAGAAGCAGAAAAGGTTAATGAAAAACCGACCAATGAAAATCAAACTGCTCTATTTAACGATAAGCAGCCACCATTGAAAGACGATAAATACCCATTTTAATCTGAGGGAGACTTTCTCCCTCTTAACTATTGATAGAAAGGGGGTTGAATCTTGGACTATTTTAAACAACGACGAGAGTACCGTAAATTGAAGCAAAACGAAATTGATATCTCAATTGGTCAAAATAATCTGTATCGCGAATTATTGGATTACGCGAACGATGAAGGCAAATTAGATTGTTGGTTTCCTTTGAAAAATTCGGCACTCACCGATCTTACAGGGCTTTCTATTCCCGGATTAGCTAAAGCTCGTAATAGTCTGATTCAGTTAAACCTCATCGAATACAAGCAAGGGAAGAAAAATACTGACAAACCACAGTATCGTATCGTCCGCTTGTATAACAACAAGTTTAGCAAGAGTAACACAACTGGTTTATCAGGAGTATCACAACCAGTTGATATACCAGTATCACAACAAGTAGAACATAAAGATCTTACTAGTACTATACAAGTACTAGACAAAGACCTAACTAAATCTTCTGAATCTAGTAATATTAAGCATTCAGAAAGTAGCGCTGTACAATACTGGCTTAATCAAATTGATTCAGCAGCGGCACCATTTATTACTCAATCAATTCAGTATTGGGTTAATGACTTTGAGGGTCAGGATGAGATAGTGATCCAAGCAATCAACGATATGCTTGCACACGATGCTCGCAGCTATAGTTACCTAGATAAAATACTAAAAAGCTGGGAAGAGTCCGGTCTTGATACGCCAGAAAAGGTTAGAAATTATCTAGCTGGCAAGTATCGCAAGAAGGCTCAGAGGCAAGCTAAAGGACGTGTCGAGCAGTTACCCGATCACATTGCAAATCCGATGACTGAGGCAGAGGCGTCTGAAAAAGCCCGACAAGAATTGATTAACTTAGGAGTGACGATAAATGAATGATTACGATCTGGCAAAAAAAATCACCGATCTGCTTCCAAACCAATATCAACAATGTATGATTTATCCCTTGAACACTCTGAAATCAGTATATAGCGAAGAAGAACCGCCACTGAAAGAAATGCAATGGCAATTCAAAAAATACATGATCATTTTTTACTTAGTTGTTTTCCCTAACCAAAATGATCTTCGGAATTTGATGGATAAATCTTACTCATTTTGGAAAGACAAGGCGAATGAGAAACTAGTTGAACTTCAAAAAAGGCAGGTAATAAGTGCATGAAGCCTTGGAGTCAGTTTGAAAAACATATTGAGAGCGTGAATCAATTCTATCGTGTCAAAGGATTTGGGGTTGTCGAAAAGATTCCGAACGGCACGAAAACAATCAGGCAAGGCGGCCGCCAGATCATCGTTAGAGACACGAAAACAGGATGTGACTTTATCGGACATTTAGACGGCACACCGATTGCCTTTGACTGCAAATTGACCGCTAACAAGACGAATTTTCCGTTTGGATCAGGCAAAGTCGTAACAGTCAAACCGCATCAAAAAGCATTTCTAAAAGATTTTAAAAAGGACGGGGCTTGTGCGTTTCTGCTAGTCGCTCTTGAGAACGCTAGGAGAGTGTTTCTAGTCGATATTGACGACTACCTGAACATTGAGCAAGAAATGCTTTTAAACAAACGCAAATCAATTCCAATTGGGCGATTAGAGGAATACGAAGTTGATCAAGCGACTGGAATTATTGATTACCGCAGAAATATTCTTGAAGACTTGAAATGAAAAGAGGTTCGTTGATGGAAGCCACAAAAAATAAGAAGCGTGATCGTACTGGCGAAATATACGGAGACTACACGATCGTCAGACCTGCTAAAAACGACAGGGAATGGATTGCTAGATGTTCGTGTGGCAGAGAACGCATAGTCAAAAATGATAACATCTGGAAATTAAAGCGCTGCAAGAGTTGCGCAGCGAAGTTGCGAACGAAAAATAAAAAACCAAAAAAGGACAAGTTTACAGAAATGCAAAATTGGATGCGACCTAAACGTCCGAAATTTAAGTATGACGTGTTATACGAGCTAGATTGCCCGCAATGTGTCTATTCGTGCGAGGGAAAGTTGGTCAATGAATATAGTAACACCGCTAGTTTTGAAATCGTTAAATGCAACTCAATCGATGAAAAAGTGGTAGCAAAACTGAATCGGCGTGTAAATCTGAAAAAGAAAGATGTGTATGATTGATGCCAAAGAAAAAAATTAGAGAAATAGCTGCATCATACGGCTATCAGCGTCTTAAAAAATACCGTCAGTGGGATAGTGTTCATTTCTCAGCAGAAGTGAATGGCATTGTGATTGTGGTGAACATTGAGTCTGGCGAGCTGTACGAAAGAAATCCGTTTACTAAAAAGTTGATGAAGCAGGAGGAGGAAGAAAATGAAACTAAAAGAATTATTGAAAATTTTACCAAATGAAGCTAACGTAACGTTTGAAATTGTGGAAGAGACGTACCCAACAGGCATTTTAGCTAAAGATATTTTAGCAACTTACCCACAAGCGGCAGATTATGAGGTAACACTACTAGATGCAGGTATTAGTACGTATGAGGGAAAAGATATTCCTACACAGTGTATTGAAGTCAGCAATAGGAATTAGTCAACTAATGGAGGACTTAGAGGAGGAATATCATGGCATCTTTTGAAATTAATTGGGAAAGAAAGCAACAAGTTAGCATTGAAATTGAGGCTGAAACCGCTGAGGAAGCATACAACAAATGGAGCGAAGGAGATTACGGCACTATACCAGACGTAAATGATGAAGACATCATTGGAAATTATGTCGAAGTAGACGGGGAAACCTATTACCTGAATCGATTTGAAAAAGTAAAGTTCGGGTAACTCACGCCATTAGAGCAGGAAAGGATGATGAGAGCTGAATAAGTTAGAAGAAATTCTCAATAATCTTGACAAATACAATCTTCCGCCGGAAACCACTGACGGACTGAGATCTCTGCTAACAGCATTTGAAACAAATCCATTCTTTCCCATCGATAGATATGACTATGCTGAGATGCATTTGAACCGAATGAAGCGGCTAGGGCATATCAATGCCAATCTCGTGCGAATAATTTTAAATGATTTTTAGATAGGAGTTAATCATTTGCCCAAAATTTTAGATGCCTGTTGCGGCAGTCGAATGTTCTGGTTTGATAAGAACAATTCTGACGTAACATTTATGGATTGTCGTCAGCAGTATGAAGAATTATCAACAGGTCATGTTATTAACGTTAATCCAGATGTGGTTGCAGATTTTCGTGATATGCCCTTTGAAGACAATGAGTTTGATTTAGTCGTATTTGACCCGCCGCATTTGATCCATTCCGGTGAAAATTCATGGTTGGCCAAAAAGTATGGCAAGTTAAATAAAGACTCTTGGGAATTTGATATTCGATCGGGCTTCTTTGAATGTATGCGAGTGTTGAGGCCAAACGGGACCTTAATTTTCAAGTGGAATGAGGATCAAATCAAGTTGCATGACATTAGAGTAGCGATTGCGCCATATGAGCCACTATTTGGCAATAAGCGAAGTAAGACGCATTGGCTGGCGTTTATTAAAGACCTACTGTAACTCGGCCAATAGAGGAGGTTTAGAAATTGACAGTCAAAGAATTAATTGAAGAGTTAGAGAAAATTGAAGACAAATCCCTCGAAGTCCATGTAACTGAAATGGGGATAGGTGAATTTTACACTCATGAATCATGCGAAGTTGAATTTGATGAAACAGAGAAGAAAGTTTTTGTGTGGTGAGTAGGGAACTCAGCCTAACAAGTAAAAAAAGATGGCCATTGAAAATGTAGGAAAAGGGCCATCGAAAATGTAGGTTTTCGGCAATTTAGTTCCGGTAACCGAAGCGATTGCATAGAAAAAGGTAGCCGACCACCGACTACCCTAACATTGACCAATGTCTAGTTTCCGCTAGACAAATGTATTATAGCACAAAAAATACCAGCCAGAATCTCGTGATTGAACCTATTAAAAAAGCACTAAGTCTAAGCTCAGCGCTAAATGTTATCTAGTCAATAACATTATAGCACAAGGAGCGGATGGCATGATAGCGCTATTGAGAGAAGTCGATTTTTATCAAACTAAATGTAATGCAAGAAAAATATTGAAAAATTATCGTAAGTGGGTACGTATAGCGGGAAAGTCAATGATAGATATTAAATCTCCAATCATGTCCGATATGCCAAAAGGTGATCGTTGGGGTAATAAAGTAGAAGATGGCCTAGTTCAGTTTATGGAAGCCGAGGCGGAACGAGACGCTATTTTAGCTGCTTTAATGGCTTTAGGATTAACTAGCCGTCAAGTCCTTTACTATCGATATTGCACTACTGATAGCTACTCAAATTATAAAATCGGCCGTGAAATTGGCTACTCTGAGCGCAGCGTTGAAAGACTAATGTCAGAAGCTCTAATTGAATTTGCTGAAGCTTATAAAAAAGGCAGATTGATCGCATATCGTTGAACAATTATTTTGGCGGTTTTTTGCGGGATATTTGGCGGTTTTGCAACGTTTTTCTGCTATATACTATTATTATCAAATTAGTATATTTACAGCTAGTCAGACGAACATCATAAACAGGACAACTGCTAAAAAGTGGAGTAAATGAACAACCATCTGAACTAGCTGTTTTTATTAGAGAGTTATCAACAATCATAGACTACTCACAATATTCTATGGAAAAAGGAGGTGAACAGCTTCCTCTCTCGGTTTCTACAATCTTAGGCGGCACACCAAAAAATAAATGATGAATGGAGTTGAAAAGCTTCATTTTGCAAAAAACTAGAGGGTGAAGAGATGTATAAATTATCTGATAATACGTTTGAAGTGACTTCTTTTTATGGTAGATTTAAAGAAAAAAAGAAAGAGAAGGTGCTCAAGATGGATGCTCAGTCAAATGCTCAATTAGTGGGGTTAGCGACAAATGTTGCAGAAATAGCAATTCGAAATACTGCTTCAGCTATTTCAGATAAGATTAAGATTATAAGAGAAAAAAAGGACGATAAAGCGACGATAGCCCAGTTAGAAGAAATTATAAATGATTTGATAACTGATAAAAACCAACTTTTAAGAGCAATTAAAATTTATGAAGATGAGTTTGTTGCTCAAAAATTAACGGATACTGATATATCATACATCACTGATAATATCATTCCTGCTTTTAAAGATTTTGCAAATGAACTTACTGGTGATGAATCTGCAAAAATATTGGAAAGTATTAAGCCTTTAGAAAAGATCGTCACTATTGAAACATTAAATGTTCTTCAATTAATCGGATTCAACTTTAAAAGGGGATTGGGTCAACCATTGACTGAAAAATTAAAGAAATCCATTGAAGGAAATCAGGATCAAATAGAGTTGACTAAATTAGTAACAGAAAGAGATATTGAATATTTTAAGATTATTCAAGACCCAGAGGCATATCAACGTTACTCATTAGAAAAGAATAGTTAGAAGTTTTGTTCAAGATCACTCATTGAGTGGTCTTTTTATTTTGGCCGAAAACCTACATTTTCGATGGCCGATTATTTTGAGGAGGAATAGTATGTTTAAATTATCCGAAATCATTAAGAAGTCCGACGCTGAGAAATTAGAGCAGTTGAAAAAGAAGTTGAAGAAATGGCAGTCTCCTCATGAGGCTGTTTTATTTTACGCAACAAAATAGACCGCTGTTTCCGCAGCGGCCAAGTGAAAAAACAAATTTTTAAAAAGGATGATACATAGAAATTATATCATTGTAACGCTTACAGGACAATGCGGAAAAGGAATATAAAAATGAGAAACTATTGGTATGTGTCACTAAACAATAAATATCCTTTACCAATGAGAGGTCAACATAAACGGGTGGTTATGTCTGTTCAAATGAAGGCGGAGTATTCAATTGTCGAAATGACAAGAGAGGCAACGCCAGTAGAGATTGATTATTGCAAGCTAGTCTATTGTGGTTATGGACATTGGAAAGATGAGCATATCCAAAAAAATATCAAGAAATACGTTTAGTTTGTTTTAGTTTGGAGGTGATTTTATGAAACTTACTAATAGGCATAATAAGGCTATAGAATTGCTGTTCGAAGGCTCTTTAAAGCGGATTGAAATCGCTGAAGAACTAAAGATAAGCGAACAGACACTTTACAACTGGTTAAAGGACGAAGATTTCACTCGTGCTTATGATGAATATGTAAAAACTATTATGGGTAAGTCGTCTGGTAAAGCGTTGAATACAATGTTGAAGCTTTTAGCAGCCAGATCAGAAATGGTTCGTTTTAATGCAGCTAAAGATATTCTTGATCGTGGTGGATTCGCTCCTGTTGATAAGAAGGAGATTACTTCAATTGAGCCGCCTGTATTTGAGGATGACATTAGTGGTGAGCCAGATGGTTAAACTATCTGAGTATTTGCCAAAAGCTTTTCATAGTACGTGGAGAGCAGCAATTGATCCAGAAATTCTTCATATTGTTGAAAAAGGCGGTCGTGGTTCAGGTAAATCTTCTGATATTGCGCATGTAATCATACAATTAATCATGAGGTATCCAGTCAACGCGGTTGCTATCAGATTTGTTGACAACACAATTGAATTATCGGTTTTTGAACAATTGAAGTGGGCGATTGAAGAACAAGGCGTAACGAGTTATTTCAAAGTAAATAAGAGTCCTATGCGGATCACGTACTTACCCAGAGGAAATTATATTACTTTTCGAGGCGCCCAAAACCCTGAACGGATTAAATCTTTAAAGGATAGCAAGTTTCCTTTCACAATAGCTTGGATAGAAGAATTAGCAGAGTTTAAAACAGAAGAAGATGTAACGACCATTACAAACTCCCTTTTACGTGGAGAGCTTGCAGATGGTCTTTTTTATAAGTTCTTTTACAGCTACAACCCTCCGAAGAGAAAACAAAGTTGGGTAAATAAAAAATACGAGACTAGTTTTCAACCAAAAAATACGTATGTCCACCATACAACATATAAAGACAATCCCTTTATAGCTAAAGCCTTTATAGAAGAGGCAGAAGCAACAAAAGAACGTAATTCGAGGCGTTATGATTGGGAGTATTTAGGCAAAGCCATCGGTTCAGGTGTTGTTCCGTTCGATAATCTTCAAGTAGAACCAGGAAGTATTACGGATGAGATGGTCGCGAACTTTGACAACATCAGAAATGGTCTCGATTTCGGATATGCTACTGATCCTTTAGCGTTCGTTCGTTGGCATTATGACAAAAAGAAAAATGGGATTTACGCTATAGATGAAATCTATGGTGTAAAAATGAGCAATCGAGAGTTCTCAAATCAAGCAAAAGCAAGAGGGTATCAATCGAATGAAATATTTGCTGATTCTGCTGAGCCTAAATCAATTGCTGAACTTCAAAGTGAGCATGAAATTCGGAGAATTCGAGGAGTAAAAAAAGGACCCGATTCAGTCGAATACGGGGAAGAATGGTTAGATGACTTAGATTTTATCTGTATTGACCCGCTGAGAACACCAAATATTGCAAGAGAATTTGAAAATATAGATTACCAAGTGGATAAGGATGGGAATCCAAAGCCAAGACTTGAAGATAAAGACAACCATACGATTGATGCAACTCGATATGCCTTCAGCGAAGACATGAGAAATGTGAAAGTAATTATTTCTCCGAAAGTACAATTCGGGTTTAACTAGAGGAGTGAGAAAATGGCAATTGTTGTAAACAGAGAAATAGCTGGAGATCTAAACAATCCAACTGCTGAATTGCTTAATTATTGTATACAAGAGCATATGAAAATGTTGAGACGTTTAGAAAAACTATCGGACTATTATGATGGCAAGCATGACATCACAAAACGTAAGAAAGAAAATGAAGCTGCACCAAATAATAAGATACTTGTCAATCACGCGAAGTATGTAGTTGATATGAACGTTGGTTTCATGGTTGGTAATCCTATCTCCTATGTTTCCGATGCAACTAAAAATATCCAACCTGTATTGGATGTGTATAACGAATTGGATATCGTCTCACATGATACAGAGCTAGAAAAAGATTTATCTACATTCGGCATTGCTTATGAGCTGCTTTATCTTGCGAGAGGGAAAGAAGTAAATACAACCGAAATACGTATTAAGTGTATTGATCCAAGAGGAATCTTTTTAGTTACAGACGATACCGTGGATAAGAATTCTCTATTTGCTGTACATTACCAACCTGTGTTCGACTTACAAGGTGGAATTGACCATTACATCGTAAAATATTATAACGATAACCGTGTTATCACTTATAAAACACAATCGAGAGGGTTCGGAGAGTATTTACTAATTGATGTGAAACAGCATTTCTTCAAAAAAGTTCCAGTTATTGAATATCGGAACAACGAGGAGAAGCAAGGTGATTTCGAGCAGGCCATTTCATTAATTGATGCATATAATCTACTTGAATCAGATCGCTTGAATGACAAAGAAGCTTTTGTGGACGCGATTCTATTTATCCGAGGTTTTACATTACAAGATGGGGACGGTGCGAAGTTAGCGAGCGAAAAAATGCTTCAAACAAGTGCTAAACCATCCGAGGTTGATGCTGGGTATTTAACAAAGGAACTAAACGAAGATGGGGTGAACCTTCTCAGAGAAGCAATCTTAGACGATATCCATAAGGTAACGTATGTTCCTAATATGAATGATGAAAAATTTGCAGGAAATATTAGTGGGGAAGCAATGAAATATAAGTTATTTGGTTTATTGCAACTGATGTCTGTTAAGTCACGTTATATGATCAAGGGATTACGTCAACGGCTGCAACTATTCGAAAACATCCTTAAAATTAAGGATTCATCATTAGATACAACAGGTACGAAGATTAAGTTAAAACCTAATTTGCCGGTGAACACTAGCGATATTATAAATCAGATCGTAGCTGCATACAATGCAGGTATTCTACCGTTGAAAGTTTTACTTAGTTGGTTACCTGACATTGACGATGTTGACGAAGTAATTGAGCAACTGAATCTTGAAAAAGAAGAAAAGATCGAACTTCAGAAAAAAGCAATGGGTGTTCAAGCGGAAGATAGTAACTCGGATTTAGATGATCCGCCAGAGGAGGAAGACGATGATCAAAGCAACGTTCAAAAAGAGTAACGACTATTTCTCAAGTGTTACAATGGAAGGACATGCTTTTTACTCTAAACACGGCACAGATATTGTGTGTGCAGGTGTGTCGGCGCTATTTATCACTATAGTCAACGAGCTATCTGGCGAAGTAGTGGACGTCAATTCGAATAATGAACAAACAATAGTTGTTGAACCAACCAGAAAGAATGTGATTCTTTTAACGGCACTATTACATGGTTTGGAAAGCATCGAAGAACAGCATCCAGAAAATCTTAAAGTAGAGGTGATTGAGAATGAAAATTCAAATTGAAGGGGAACCGAAAGAAATAGCAGAATTGCTCCAAGCTATTGAAGGTAGTAAGGAGCAATTTGTAGAACTAGACATCAAAAAAATGCCACCAATTAATTTAACCAGTTGTGGTACTTCTCTAAAAGAAAAAGTGTAGTACTTCTGAGCTGAGTAGTTTGCAAATGTTACGAAATCATCTTTAGAAATTTGCCCATTCTCGTACCCATTTTGTTCAGAAAAAGATTTGGAAATTTCTTCGGATAAATTTTCAAGTTCGACGGGGTCTAATTGATTCATAAATTCGCTATATGTTTTTTTCATCAAGCACAACCTCCTTATCAGTTATTTCAACGGACCACTCGTTGATAAAGAAAGTATACCAAAACAAGGAGCTGATTAGATGATTCAAAAGAAACAAAAACAAGATGACTCCTATTGGCTCGATCGAGGCATCAAGCAAGAGAAGAAAATCAATGATGCCGCTCAACGAGTCGAACAAAAGGTTATAACTGCATACCGTCAAGCTCAGAGTTACTTGACTAAGCAAGCAAGAAATCTATTTAGTCGTGCAAAGCAACGCTCTGGAATGGATGACGAAGAAACAAGAGTATTACTTAATCAAACCGTCCAACCTTATGAATTGGTAGAACTGAGAAAGCTTGCTGATGATGTATCAAATCCTGAGCTTCAAGAGTCAGCAAGAAAACGATTGAATGGTCTAGCGTTTAAAGAGCGCATAACAAGAGCAGAAGACTTGAAAGCCAAGTCTTTTTTAGTTTCTAAACAAATAGCTGATGTTCAACTGAGCAAGTCTACCGACTTCTATATTGATGTCATTCATGATTCATACAATGAAGCGACCTCTGAAGCTGTGATTCAACAAATTGAACAAGCAAAGAACGATTCGATTATCAATGTGTGGGATGGTCAAAAGTATGACTCGAAAATAGAGACGTTCAAGCAAGCTCAAAAACGTGGTGTGCCAATTGAAGTTTGGAATGATCCGAAGAACCGATCGAATGATTACGAGTTTAAGGAGCTTTCCACAAAATATACGAAAAGCATTCTGGATTCACATTGGCATGGATCGAACTATTCAAAACGGATTTGGAAAGATACTGAAGCCTTAGCCAGACGTCTTGAAGAGTTATTCACTGTTGAGTCTATGACAGGGATGTCCGAGTTTGAAATGGCTAAAGCGATAGCGGCCGAATTTGACCGCTCAATTGGAGTCGCTCAACGTTTAATACGTACTGAGGCCAATTACATGGCAAATCAAGCAAAGCTCAAAGCGTGGCACGACAGAGGTGTAAAAGAGTATCGTTTAATTGCTGTTTTAGATTTCAGAACTTCAAAGATTTGTCAGGGGAAAGACGGTAAGATTTATCTTGTTTCCGAAGCTGTGGTTAATGGGGCAGCCGGAACATATCCACCGTTTCATCCTTGGTGTCGAACAATTTCAATTGCTTATATTGGGAAGCAATCACTGACTGGTAAACGAACTGCTAATGATCCATTTACTGGTAAAACAATGAGCATTGAACAACGTGATACCTACGATGATTGGATGAAAAAGCTTAAGGGAAAATATTCTGACAAAGAAATAAAGATCCAAAAGAAAAAGATCCAGAATCAGAAGAAAGATTTACTTGAATACAAGCGTCTAAAAAATGTTGTTGGAAAAGACGACACTCCTGCAACGTTAGACGATTATCAGGATATCAAGTATGGGAATAAAAAGAGATGGCAAGATTTAAAAAAGATATATCGAGATAAGAGATGAAATTGACACACTAAAGTGGAGGTTGCCGAATGGACTTTTTAGAATTAAAGCAAAAGAAAGAGCGCGGAGTGACAAACGCTGAGTTTATGGATGGATCGAAGGATTTTTTCGAGAAGGCCGACAGCATTGTAGTAGTCGGTATTAATCCAGATGGAGTCATTAGTACGTTTTATACTCAATCAACATCAATTAATGCTATCGGGATGATGGAAATAGCCAAACAACAATTAATATCGGAACTGCAAGTTTAGCAATTGCTAGGCTTTTTATTTTGCCCTCTACTGCTCAGGGCGTTATAAATTGTAGCTGTTTCGGTGCCGACCGTAAAACGAGATTCGATTGGTCACGTAATGACTGGAGGAAAAATGTATGAAAAATAGTCAACTTATTTCTTGGGATCTTCAACTCTTCGCAGAGGATGAACTGGCGGCCGACGAAACAACCTCGGAGGACGAAATTAATGAAGAAACGAAGGAAAAAACTTTTACGCGTTCAGATATTGCAAAAATGATCGCGGCTGAAAAAGCTAAGTGGGAAAAAGAATCAAAGACTGAAATCGAACAACGTATCGAAGAAGAAAAGAACGAAGCTGCTCGACTTGCGAAGCTTTCTGAAGAAGAACGTCAACAAGCTCTGATCCAAAAGGAAAAGGATGAGCTTGAAAAGGAAAAAGCGGTTTTTCGTCAAGAACAATTGTTAGTAGAAAAAGGCAAACAGCTTCAAGAAATTGGTATTCCAAGTATTCTAGCTTCGCGTATACACGGGGACACTGCAGAAGAAGCCATTGAGGATGTGAAGTCATTTAAAATCGAATGGGATAAAGCCTTGAAAGTAGCTGTTGACCAAGCGTTATTAGACTCTGTAGACAACCCATTGGGGGCTGGTGCGAACAAGTCAGAAGCGAATCCTTTTGCTAAAGAAACCTTAAACCTAACAGCGCAAGGGCGCTTGTTTAAAGAAGACCCTGAACGTGCGAAAGCATTGCAAGCATTAGCAAACAAAAAATAGAAATGAGGAATTAAAATGGAAAAATCGTTACTAAAATTAAATCTTCAATTATTTGCCGCAAAGACAAAAATTGAAGACGTCATCGTACCTGAAGTATTTAACAAATACGTAATCGAACGTACTGCAGAATTATCTGCTTTATATCAATCTGGAATCGTTACTAAAAATCCCGAGTTGGATGCACTTGCTACATCTGGAGGTAAGTTAATCAACATGCCATTCTGGCAAGATTTGTCTGGCGATGACGAAGTGCTATCTGACACTGATCCACTAGATACAGATAAGATCGTTGCTAGTCAAGACGTTGCTGTTCTTTTAATGCGTGGTAAAGCTTGGAAAGCAAACGATTTAGCAAAAGCACTTTCTGGTGATGATCCAATGCGCGCTATTGGTGATTTAGTAGCTGCTTACTGGGCACGTCGTCAACAAGTTACTTTATTATCCGTACTTAAGGGGATCTATGCTGCTGCCGGAACTAAAATGGCTGGAAATGCATTGGATATTTCCGCGTTAACAGGGAATGCAGCTGCATTTACTGGGGAAACATTTTTAGATGCTTCTTACAAATTAGGAGACGCAGAAGAAAAGCTAACAGCTATTGGGGTCCATTCTTCCGTTTATGCGAATCTTCGGAAACAGAACTTAATTGAATTTTCGTTGGATTCTGAGAATAAGCCTATTCCAACTTACATGGGTAAACGAGTAATCGTGGATGACGGCATGCCTGTGGACGGAGATGTATTTACGTCTTATATCTTTGGACAAGGTGCGATTGGATTAGGGAATGGCGCTGCACCAGTTCCAACCGAAACCGATCGTGTCGCCTTAGCAGGAGATGACATTCTGATCAACCGCCAACATTTCATTCTTCACCCTCGCGGAGTGAAATTCAAAAATACTTCTGTTGCTGGTTCTTCACCAACAAATGCTGAATTAGGAACAGGAGCAAACTGGGAACGCGTTTACGAACCTAAAAATGTTCGTATTGTCCAATTTAAACATAAACTTTATGTTCCTAATGTTACCGTATCTGGTGGAGGCGGAAGCGGCGAATAAGAGGTGAATAAAATGAATGAGGAGTTGCTGAAACAACACACAGATGTATTGATGGATCGCCTTGACGGTGTTCAAGAACAGGAGAGAACTAAAATCAAAGCATTGCTAGAAGATGCGATTATCCTCATTCTTGATTACACTGGTCGCACTACTGAACAGATGAATGACCAGCTTTATTACTATGCCCGCCAGCTGGTCGTTATTACTTGGAATCAAGAGGGAAATGAGGGAGATACTGCTCGTTCTGAGGGCGGTGTCTCTCACACGTTCATTACTGATATTCCTGATAAATTGAAATCAGGGTTAAATAATCACCGATTGGGAAAGGTCGTGAGTTTCTATGCGCCTAAGGAAACGTGATCTTTCAACTGTTTATTTAAAAGAGAGATTAACTGACCAAGACGATGAAGGGAACTTTCAAGAAGGATTCTCGACTGAATCAACAGAACTTCAAATGAATGTTCAGTCAGCTGGCGGACAGGTCATGGCTTCTGTGTATGGACAGAGTCTTCCTTACGTCAAGTCTTGTAAATATCAGGGGGATCAAATCAAAGAAGGGAAAAATGAAAAAGATGGCATTTGTCTTTATGTAAGTAAAGATAAAGATCCGGATTACGAGATCGTGGCCATTCAAACATTTTCCACTCATTGTAACGTGACCTTGAAGAAACTAGGTGATGAAGATGGGCGTTGAGTTCAGAGGTGCTGACCGGTTGATGTCGAAAATACGAGCAATTCCTAAAGTGATGGAAGATGCTGTTTTCGAAGCAACCTTTGATATTGTAGATGAAACAGTAGCGAGAGCATCAAGTCGTCTACAATCGTCAATTAAGTACGGATCAGGCGAATTAAGTGGCTCTCCAAAACAAGAAGTCGTGATCGATGGTAAAGGTAAAGTAATTGGTCGTGTGTGGTCAGATAAAATGGAAGCTTTGTTTCGTGAACTTGGTACTGGACCAGTTGGGGCAGAATCACCAAAAGATTTACCACCAGGGGTGGATCCTGTGTATTCTACTGAACGGTGGTTTATCCCTGCCCATAAAACACCAGTTGATCTTGAAGCAGTGTATGGAATTCCAAGAGTGACTATCAAAGGTCAAGATTTCTTTATGACTCGCGGGCAGCCTGCTAGACCTTGGCTATATCCATCAATGAAAGAAGTGATAGAAATGGCCGAAGACATTTATAAAGATCGTGTGCAGGAAGGACTGAGGAAACTATGACAGAGCGTTATAACATTAAGTCTGATATTGTTACTCAGTTGAAAAAGGTGGCTGAGCTGAAGCTCGTATCTGCTGAATATCCCAATACATGGTCGCAAATGCCTGCAGCGATATATTCGACAAAGGCAAAGCCACACAAGAAAGATATTTCCGACAATGAAGCATTAACTGAATGGACAGTAAAAGTTGATTTGTATGGAAACAAATCATTATCAGAAATGCAGAGTGAAATAATCAAAGTATTGAAAGATATTGGATTTAAAAACATAGCCAGCGACGATGGCAATCAAGACGCACTAAAGCGTTCGATTCTAACATTCCGAGGAGTAGTAGATAATCGAACGCTTTTTGTATACCAATAATTAGGAGGAAATACCATGAAGAAAACAAAAATCTTGCCGATGAACTTACAGTTATTTGCCGGTTTATTAACAAAGGACACAATGTTGTCAATGAAATCAGGCTCAGAGTCTACCTTTGCAGAAATCGAGGGGTTACAGGCTGTTCCCGAGATTGGTGGAGATCCAGAACAGGTCGATATCACAACACTAAAAGATGCAAATAAAAAATACATTTCAGGGATTCAAGATATGGATTCATTAGAGTTCACGTTCTTGTATGATAAAGCTGTGTTCACTAAGTTAAAGGCAGTTCAAACAGCCGGCAAAGAAGCAGAATTTGAATTAGCATATCCCGACGGTGCAAAATGTACTTTTACAGGCGGCGTGACTGTAAAAATGGGTTCTGGTGAAGTAAACGGCGCGTATCAGTTCACTTTATCTGTAACTGTTTCTGATGGGCCAGATTGGGCGTAAGAGAAATAAATTGATGGAAAACTATACGGTTAAGAAATAGCTCTTGGCCGTATTCAACTATTAGGAGGAAAAAATATGAAACCAATGAAAGTAGATTTTGGAGCAAAAACGTTATCCCTTGTATTAGATGGAAGTGCAACGGTAGACATTGAGAAGAAATTAGGTAAATCGTTATTTGGAATTATGATGACTGGCAACGGTGGAATGAAAATGCCGCGATTAGGTGAAATGCTAACTATCTTGCATTCTGCGAACCAAACAGCAAACATCAAGTCTGCCGATATGACGAAACTTTATGATGAATATATTTCTAAAGGCGGATCGATGATGAAGCTTTTCGAAGTCATTCAAGAATTGATGGAGAAGGCCGGTTTTTTCGAGTCGGAAACGACGGACGAAGAAGACCTAGTTGGGGAAGAGAAAAACGAGGAAGAGAGTCTAGTGTAGGCTTCTCTTCCTTTTCTGATTTGCTGCAAGAGATGTATCCCAAAGCAGTAGAGGCGGGAATACCTGCAGAGAAATACTGGTCAATGACCTATGAGGAAATAGTTGTACAAGCTGAAGCAAATGTTGCGATTAAAAAGCAGCAGCTAGAAGAAAAAGCCATGATGGATTACAAAGCGGCACAATTGAACGCTTATGGCTTTAATGATCCGAAGAAAATGCCTAAACCAGATCAACACTATCCATTCTTGAAAACGGAAGATAAACAGGAACAATCGAATCAGCCACAAGATTGGGAAATTATGAAGGCTAGAATGATTGAACGAACTGAAATGATAAAAGCAACTAGAGAGCGAAAAAATAAACAGGAAAAGGAGGGGATAGATCATGGAACTGGATAGACTTGAAGTCGTCTTTGATGGTGACCTGAGTCCTATTGAGGAAAAGGTCGCTCGATTTGAGCAAAAGATGGACTCAATGATGAGTCGAGTCAAAAGTTCATCAGGACAGGGAATGGATGCAGTAGAAAAGAATTTATCTGATTCTAAAGGGTTCGATAAATTTACCAAACAATTCGAGAAAATGAATTCAAATTTTGATTCTATGCTGAAGCGAATGAACCAATCAGCATCAAGTAATGGTGAAGAAGTTGGAAAATCACCTTCTGCCGGTGTATCTAAAGGCGCTGTCAAAATGACAAAGGATGTCCAAACGGCAGTTGATAAAGTGAACACGCAAATGCAACAAGCGAAAGCAGCACAACAACGAATTTCTAATTTGCAGGCTAATAAAAACGGTGCTCGATTATCTGGTGATACAAAAAGCGAGTCGAGAATAGGCGAACAAATTTCAAAAGCACAAATTCAGATGAACAAGTCGCAACAACAAGCTCAAGCGATTGTTCGAGGGTTAAGATCCGAATATGATGCTATCCCCAACTCCTTATCAAGTATTTCAGCCAAGATGGAAGGCAACGAACGGCAAATTGAAGCTATGAGAGCCAAAGTCAAGGCCCTGAAAAATGAAATGAAGATGCAACAAACAGAAACAGGAAATTTCGCATCTGGTAAGTGGAAATCTACAGGTATTCAAGATACACCACAATCAACAAAGACTGCCGAATCCATTTCTAAGCAATCAGCAAAAATGGAAAAATTGATTGCAGACAATGATGCTTTACAACGTTCATATGCTCAGTTGGAAGATCGTTCTGGCGTTCTAAAGACAGCGTTGTCTAGTGTAAATACGGAACTTGGCGAGCAACCTGTAAAAGCTCGTATGGCAGCAAATGGCATGAGAAATCTTTCGGGGTCTACTAAACAATCCGAAGGACTTTTTTCACGATTTAAGAACATGATGAGTAATTCCATCGGTCGATTTGGAGGTCTTTTTGATCGACAATCGAAGCAAGTTACTAACGGAACGTCTAGAATGGCTCAGGGTATGGGTGGCTTTGGCCGATCCATGAAAATGCTATGGTCACAGTTGTTCTTGTTCACTTTCTTATACCAAGGAATCATGACTTTAGCTGGAGGTCTTTTTAAAGCATTACAAACTAATGCCCAGTTTTCAGCAAGTTTAAATCAAATTAAGGTCAATTTACTAACGGCATTTTATCCGATTTACCAAGCAGCGCTACCAGCAATAAATGCTTTAATGTCAGCTTTAGCTAAAGTAACTGGCTATATTGCCGGATTTATATCCACACTTTTCGGAATGAACATCGGTGATGCATTCAACGGTGCACAAGGACTGATGAATAATGTCCAAGCATTAGATGATACGGGCAATGCTGCATCTGATGCATCAGACGGATACGATGAGATGGCACAATCCATACGTGATTCTAATAAGCAACTAAAAGCACAACATGACCAAACTGAAGCGGCAAGAAAAAAAGTCAAAGAATATAAACGATTACTAGCAGGGTTTGACGAATTAAATATTTTAGATTTTAGCAATGACTCTGATGAAGATTTCTCGGACCCTTTTGTACCGCAAGAAATTCCTTCGAAACCTAAGAATCCTAATGCTGGAGGGAGTAAAGCGCCTTGGGCTGATTTTGGTTCAGCAACAGTTCCAGAAACGCCCAAATGGTTAACGGACTTTGCCAAAAAATTTAAAGATATTATGTCTCAACTTTTTGACCCTATAAAAAAAGCCTGGGATGCACAAGGTCAAAAAGTCATTGACGCCTGGAAATACGCTCTTAGAGAAGTTGTCAGATTGATTCAAGCGATAGGTGAATCGTTCATGGAAGTTTGGACCAATGGAACCGGTCAAAGGTTTGTAGAAAACTTACTTATATTATTGGCGGATGTCTTAAATATTATTGGTGATATAGCTGGGGCGTTTAAACGGGCATGGGAAGATAACGGACGCGGGACTGCGCTGATTCAATCTATTTTCGACATGTTCAATGCTATTTTAGAACTACTACATCAAATCGCAATTTCTTTCCGAAATGCATGGAATGACGGTCTAGGAGAAAAAATTGCAGGACATATACTAGAGATATTTACCAATATCAACAATACTATTAAGAATTTGGCGGATCGTCTTTCTATTGCTTGGCAAACAGGAAATGTTGGTGAATCAATTTTCAAAAGGATTCTCGGTATAATTGAAGGTTTGTTAGGAAATATAAACAATATGACGAAGGCAACGGCCGATTGGGCTAAGACACTTGATTTTACACCTTTGCTTCGGTCGATTGATGGACTTTTGAAATCGATTCAACCATTAACAAAAAACATTGGTGATGGGCTTGAATGGTTTTATAAAAATGTTTTATTACCATTAGCGGGATTTACAATTGAAAAATTGATACCGGCGTTCTTTGAAGCTCTAGCAGGTGCAATTGATTTAGTTAATGGAATAATTAACGGATGTAAACCAGCTTTTGATTTTTTATGGAATAATATATTGAAGCCTCTTGCTGAATGGACTGGCGGAGTAATCGTCGATGTATTGAAAAAAATCGGCGACGTTTTATCAGGAATTGGGAACTGGATTTCTGAACATTCAGAAGGCTTTTCAACATTTGTAACGATAGTCGCCTCATTTGCAACAGCACTTGGTTTGGTAAATGGTGCTATTGCTATATGGAATGGGGTAGCGGTAATTGCAACTGGAGTAACTACAGCTCTTAGTGGGGCAATAGCTTTCCTTACCAGTCCTATAGGATTAGCAGTTCTTGCTATTGGAGCCATTATCGCTGTGGGTGTTACGCTGTGGCAAAACTGGGATACTATCAAGGAAAAAGCAGGAGAACTAGGTACTTGGCTTTCTGAGAAATGGGAAGGAATCAAGACTGCGACATCTGAGGCTTGGAATAATGTCAAAAACTGGACTTCGGAAAAATGGAGTGCTGCGAAAGATGCTGTAACTAGCAAAGCTTCTGAAATCTATAACGTTGCTAAAGACAAATTTACTAATACAGCAAATACAGTCCGTGATAAAACAGGACAAGCCAAAGATTGGGCCGAAGAGAAATTTAAAAACCTAGCTGATGGTGCTAGAAACAAATTCGATGATGTCAGATCATCTGCACAATCCAAGTGGTCAGATATATCAGAAAAAGTTCGATCTGGTGCAGAAACGGCTAGAAGTAAAGCTGAAACGGCATTTTCATCTATGAAAGATAATCTTGGAAAATCATTACATGGGGTTAAGGATACTGCCTCTGAAGTATTTGGAAAGATTGGCGGATGGGCAAAAGATTTACCTGGAAATATCGCAAAAGGCTTATCTGATGGTTTACAGTCTATTAAACAAGCGATGAATAATATTGCGAATGGATTAGCCTCTGGCATCGGTAAAGGTGTTAACGGCATTATCTCAGGAGTTAACTGGGTGATGAGTAGCTTGGGTGCTGGATGGCGACTATCATCTTGGCAAGTTCCATACTTTAGTTATGCAACAGGCACCAATTCACATCCTGGCGGATTAGCTATGGTAAACGATGGAAGCGGCAGCAATTGGCGTGAAATGTATAAATTGCCGAATGGACAAATGGGTATGTTTCCAAATCAAAAAGACTACATGGTCAATCTTCCTAAAGGGACTCAAGTATTAAATGGTAGAGATACTAGTAACTTTATGAGTAACATTCCTCATTATAAAGGTGGATTAATCGACAGTGTTAAGAATTTCTTTGGTTCGATAAGTCCGAGTGCTTTATTAGATCGAGCATTCGAAAAATTCGTTGATGTAGCAGATATACCTGAACCAGGAGCTTCGATGGCTCTAGGTGCGGCTAAGAGAATTAAATCAAGTGCTTTTCGTGTCGTGAGTGATCGTATTTCTGAACTATTCCGACTCGATCGAGAAAACGAAAGTAAGAAAAAGGGATTTGCTAACGGAGGTAGAGTAGATCAGTTTGGCTGGTACAAAATGTCTGAAGGCAATAACACTGAATGGGTTGTTCCAGTAACTAAGCCAGAACTAGCCTTTCAAAGAATCAACGAAGCGCTTGATTTCATGGGGTATGATGGTATCCCTGATTTAACAATGCCAGAAGTATTTAGAGATTCATCTGATAGTTATACTGGTTCAAGTTCATCTGGTAAAAAGAATAAAGGTTTTTCTATTACTGGTAATGGGATGGAAAACTTATCAGATAATCTACTTTCAAGTCTTGGTAATACAATCGCGAATGCCATTATCAACGCGCTCTCTAATTTGGATCTGAAGGGGAACGACGGGCCCTTGGAAGTTGTTCTAGAGGTAGATTCAACTAGATTAGGACAAGTAACTGTACGAGGCATTAATCAGTATCATGAACAGATAGGAAATGTAGAACTAAACTTATAAGGAGATGAGCTAATGGATTTCTTGATATCAGGGTCAAATGTAGTAACGCCAAAAGAATTATCTGTGAGCATACAAACCTTAGACAGTGGTTCTAGTGGAAGAAATGCTAATGGAGATATGGTTCGCGATATTCTTGGAAGAAAAACTAAATTAGATGTAAAGTGGGGACCTTTGGAAATTTCAGAGGTCTCTTTAATTTTGCGCTTAATTGATTCTGCCTTTTTTACAGTAAGGTATTTTGATCCACAGGAGGCAGGATTGATTACAAAAACGTTTTACTGCGGTGATAGAGTTGTACCTGTTTACTCTTGGAATGAAAAATTCTCAAAGATGATGTGGCAAGGCTTGTCAGTGTCTTTAATTGAAAAGTAGGTGAATATTGAATGTTGATAGTTTCGAATGAATTCTTTGAAGCCTGTAAAGATAAAGAAAGGGAAGCTTTTGCACGCATCATTGTTAATGATAAAGTCATATATCTTAAAGACAAAATAAAGAAAATTGATTATTCAATGGGAGCTTTGGGTGGAGAAAGTTTCCAGATTGGCTCAACGCAGTCAGCTACAGTTAAAATCGTTTTTTCTGAAATTATTGAAGGGTTAAAAGAACTAGACAAGATAAAGGTAGAAGTAGGATTCAAAATAAGAGGAACCGGCTTGCCATCAAATATCAATCATGTTTCAAAAGTTGATCGAGCAAAAGTCGGGAGAGTAAGATTGGTGAGTTATGTTCCCGATAGATATGAATTTGTTCCTCTAGGAACGTTCTACATTAGTGGTCGAGTTGATCCCGACAGAAATGAAAAGACTACAACTGTTGAAGCTAGAGACGGATTTATTTTTATGGAAGACAAATATGAGTCCGAGTTGAAATATCCAACAAAATTAGCAGACATTGCACTAGAAATAGCAAATAAAAGCGGAAGTATCATTGATCCTGTTTCGTTTAACCATTTGAGTAATTACACGATAAATAAGTTTGAGGGATACACATATCGACAGGCAATAGGTTTAATCGGACAATTTGAAGGCGGTTTTGTTTGTTTTGATAGAGAAGGTAGATTGTCAATTCGAAAACTAGCCGACCCAAACTTTAAGATTGAGCCAAATGAATACTTTTTAAAAGGTCTTGTAAAAAGTGAATTACTTTATCAGCCTAGAGGAATTACATGTAAAGTTGTTAACCAAACCGATGAATCTAGTAATGAAACAGTTATTCTTCAATCAGGATCAACAAGTGGTGCGCAGATTTCTCTGGAAAATAATGTAATGACTCAGATTTTGTTAGATGATATCTTCCAGAAAATAAGATATATCAATTTTTATCCGATCACTCTAAAATGGCGAGGGAATCCGGCTTTAGAGGTTGGAGACTGGGTAACCATGACAGATAGAGAGGGTAATAGATTTAAATCTCCTGTTCTAAATTATGCCATGTCTTTTGACGGTGGGTTCAGTTCAACTATTAGCGCTGATACTAAAGCCTATTCAGCTAACGTCTCATCATTCAAAGGGTCGTTGCAACAAAAGCTTGATGATATCGATTATAGAATTGATGCTGCTGGCAAGAACAATGTTTATGAAGGAACTGAAGAACCAAAAAATCCTAAAGAAGGTGACATCTGGTTTAAAAAGAATGGGCCAGATGATGAGATATGGGTTTATAAACAAACATCACCAGGAGTATTCGAGTGGGTAATGACTACATCCACCGCTTTAGAGGAAAGTATTAAAGAGCAAATTGAGAATTCTACTCCGAAAGACGAAATAGTAAAGACCATTAATTTAAGTGACGAGATGGATGGTAAAGAGTGGCTGAAAATTAAAGGGGCAAAATTATGGCTAACTAACGAGACGAAGATTGACATGGCAGTAATCACATCGGCAATGATTGGATCAGTTGATGCTGGAACAATTAGTGTAGGAACATTAGATGCCTCGAAAATAAGAGTTACCAACCTTGATGCTTCAGCGATATCTACCGGAACGTTAGATGCTTCAAAAATAAGAGTAACAAATCTTGACGCTTCTGCAATCACGGCGGGAACTTTAAAAGCAATTACTATTCAAGGTGTAAACATCACAGGTAGCAAAATAGTTACGGATGGCGCTGAATTTAGAATGACCCAAGACAATGGAAAGCTCACATGGTTTTCTAAAGAGCATAATAAAGACTTTATGTCCTTAGAAGCAAGCAAATTCACTGGCGCAGACGTTGGAATAGTCAAATATAAGATGGGAGTCGGTGGAGGATTCCAATTACGCGATAGCAAGGATAATTTGGTTATTAGTTCTTATGATAATGGTGCCGAAAATCAAACATGGCTTTCATTTAGTTCGGATAGTCTTTTTTGGAGTAATAGAGCGTTTGTCCCAGATGCAAACTACAGCTATATTAATGCTTCTGGAGTTTCTATAGTTATACAAGCTAATAGCTATTCCTACAGTTTTGCAAATGGGAATATAACAACCTCTCAAATTAAATTAATGGGATATCAAACGTCGATAATCAATAGTGGACTGAGAGTTTATAATGGATTGAGTGTTTCTGGTACTAAAAACTCGCTAGTTAATACCCAAAGTTACGGGGAACGACTTTTAAACGCGTATGAGACTCCAGAATATCTATTCGCCACATATGGGAAAGTGACAACTGATAGCAATGGACATGGGCAAGTGATTATAGAAGAAAAATTTTTAGAAACAATCAATACTAAGTCTGATAATTATCATGTTTTTCTTTCACCTTATGAGAACTCTATTGTTTACGCAGAAAACCTAAGAGGAGATTCCTTTTCAGTTAAGTCTGACAGACCCTATGTAACAATGAGTTATCAACTAGTCGCTTATCGTTTAGGGTATGAAGATTTCTATTTAGAAACGCCTAGATCCAATAAAGAAAAACATCCCAATTTACCAACTAAGATACTTTCCTCGGAAGAGGCGACAGAAACTATATCACCAATCATTCCGTACCCGGAAGATGATAGTGATCAGCTAAAATCATATTTAGATAATAAATAGAATTAGTGATTACTCTTTTCTTTCATCGAATAACTCTAAACACGTTTGAGTTGTAATGATAAATATAAATAATGTAAGTTATATTGCTTACTTTAGGGAGATGATCATATGAGAGAGAACGGCTATGAAGTAGATGCAAATAAAGTCATAGAACATTTATTAAAAAGACTCTCGCAAGTAGAATTAGAAAACGCAACTTTGAATGCTGCTTTGGGACAATTGTCTGATAGTAAAGATTCAAAAGTAGGAGAAGGTGAGTAAATGGCTTATGAAAAGCAGACTTGGGTACCTTACGATGATAATAAAACTGAAGAAGAAAATATTCAGAATGGTGCAGTAGTCACTGCCGAAAGAATGAATTATTTAGAGACAGGATTAGACGAACATGATAAAAATACGACTAATCCGCACAAGGTGACTAAAGCACAAGTAGGACTTGGAAATGTGACCAATGTAGAACAAGCGCCTAAAACTGATTTTACATTCCATACATCAAATAAAACCAATCCTCATGGAGTTACCAAAGGCCAAGTCGGATTAGGTAATGTTACGAATGTGGAGCAAGCCAGTAAAACGGAGTACGATAGTCATGTTGCTGACAAAACTAATCCGCATTCAGTAACAAAGGCTCAAGTTGGTCTCGGCAACGTCGACAACTACGCTACAGCTAATCAAACAGATGCAGAACAGGGGCTTGCGGGGAATAAGTTCATTACGCCAATGGGCGTCAAGCAGCACGTAGATTCTCGTATGGCGACGCAGGCTGAAGCTGAAGCGGGGACGGCCACTAATAAGTTTATGACGCCTGCTTTAGTATTTAAAGCAATCGCAAAATGGGTTCAAGGCAAGTTTGTTTCTACTACTGGTAACGAAACGATTTTAGGAACAAAGAATTTTCAAGATGGGCTTCAAGTGAAAGGGAATTTGCCCGTTTTAACAAAATCAGTAAATGATTTTGCGTCAGTAGATAAAAACAACAATGCTTCAGTTATTTCGAACGGCAGTATGAGATTGTCTCGAAGAGGAGATATCGTTTATCTGACAGGTTCGTTTCAATTGTCAGCGGCGAAAAATAATCAAGCTGTTTGGTCTGATGTTCCATCATGGGCAGCGCCGATTGACATGCCTCGCATGTATTGGGCCTCTGGCGGCAATTTTTATTTGCTAACTTTCGATCCATCAACGATTAATAATATTATTTGCACAGGGAATGTAGCAAAAGATGCGTGGTTAACAGGTTCGTTTTGTTGGTTAGCAAGAGACCCTTATTAAAGGAGGAAAACGATGAAAACAATTTACAAAGTATTATACCCGTTAGGTTACGAAGAACACGAAGTAGCAGATGATTTTCCAGTATTATTACCTTTTGTAGCAGTTCCGCCGCTGGAATTGGAAAATACACAGTCCCAATTCTTCAACTTTGCAGAGAATAAATGGGAAGAGTCAGTGACTCAAGATTATTCTAAAAAACTTGAATTGCTGGAAAATATTTCTACAGGTTTGCAAGTTGATAACACAACGCTAAAAGAATCAAATGAAGCATTAACTAATAAAACAGAATCGATGGCACAGTTAAACGCTAAATTGATGTTGAATGATGTCACAATCAATAAAGAAATTGAATCGATCAAAGCTCAAATCGGAGGTGCTACGAATGTTTAATTTTGACGATGTGAAAATGATGTACGATTGGGGTTGCTTCACTGATGATCAAGTACGCGAGTTCGTTCCGCTTTGCATCACGCAAGAAGAAGCAAATCAGATTATCGCTAAAGCTGAATAAGCTTTATTTTTTTAGCCTCGTTTTTGACGGGGCTAATTATTTAGTTGGAAGGCGGGGGAGTTTTGAAAGATGATACTGCACAAGATGTTATTGAGCGCTTAGTGCGCATTGAAACAAAACTTGATAATTACGAGGCATTGAGAGAGAAGGCGGATGCTGCGAAAGATGTGGCGGATCACGCATATTCTATTGCACTCAACAATGCTGATGACATCAAAGAAATTAAAGCAAATAACAAATGGTCATGGGGGTACATGATAGGTTTAGGTATTACTATATTAGGCTATTTCTTAACTAAGTTATAGGAGGTGAATCGCATGCAAAATAGGACATTTGAAGTTCTTAAATGGATTGCATTGATAGTTATACCCGCATTGGCCACTTTTGTTGGCCTAGTGGGAAAAGCAGTCAACTGGGAATATACCGATGTTGTAGTCATTATCATTACTGGATTTGGCGCTTTTCTCGGAACAGTTTTAGGCGTGTCCAACCGGACATATAAGATGTTTCCCAAAGATGAAAAAGAATAGTAGGAGGAATAGAATGAAAAAGAAATTCATGATGGGAGCTGTTGCAGCTCTTTTTTTATTGCCGATTTTCCCAATGAATGTGGATGCGGCTAAAGGAGATCAAGGGGTCGATTGGGCAGTTTATCAAGGCGCACAAGGTCAATTTGGCTACGCTCATGATAAATTCAGTATTAGCCAGATTGGTGGATACAATGCTGGTGGATTGTATGATCAATGGACGTATCAAAGCCAAGTGAATTCAGCTTTAGCTCAGGGAAAGAGAGCGCACACGTATATCTGGTATGACACTTGGGGTAACATGAGTATTGCTAAAACCACAATGGATTACTTCTTACCAAAGGTTAAGACACCGCGTGGTTCAATTGTTGCGCTGGATTTTGAGCATGGGGCAAGCTCGAATAAGCAAGCGAACACAGATACTATTTTATACGGTATGCGTCGTATTCGAGACGCTGGATATACTCCGATGTATTATTCATACAAACCGTTCACACTGGCTAACGTTTATTATCAACAAATTTTAGCTGAGTTTCCGGATTCTTTATGGATAGGTGCGTATCCTGATTACAATGTCACACCTTATCCAAATTATAATTATTTTCCATCAATGGATGGCGTAGCAATTTACCAGTTTACTTCAACATACGTGGGTGGCGGGCTTGATGGCAATGTCGATTTGACCGGTATTACAGATAACGGCTATTCAACATTACCGGATCCAAATCCAGCAGAAGTTACCGATGTCTACCGTGCGGGCCAAAACTATTCGGTGATGGAAGTCAAAGCTGATAAAGGGCACGTTGATGGCTTCGGTGCAGTTAATGGGAAGATCAAAGCAGAAGGATGGAGTACTCGCACTCATAAGCATCAGTATGCTTTTATCTTAGATCGTACGAACGGAAAAGAATTGAAACGCATCAAATTGAAAGACTTACCACGAGCTGATGCGGCAAAAGTCTATAATCGAAATGATGTTGCTGGATTTAATATTGAGTTTAATCAGAAAGATGTTAAGGGTCATTCAATTGTTATCATGATTCGCAGCACTAATGATCCGAAAGGCGATGTGAAAGGTGGATTTAATGATTTAACTGAAACTCGTTGGTACTTGGATGTATAATCTACAATGTATAAAATAATGTTTGCATCTAATTTTCTTTATAAGTTATACTAACTAACGCTGGTGGCTGATACCAGTATTAGAGACATGCTGATCGACCACCCCCATGGTTGGATCAGCTTTTTGTTTTGGAGGCAAAATGGTTGCTCTACAACTAACATACGAATACTATCTAAATAGGGATTCCTGATACAGCAAGGTTGAGAGAAAAACAGGGTATGCTGTGGGGAAGATCAGGAATCCCTAATTTATATTCTAACGCTTTGTATACGTTTGCACAAATGATTATTTGTACCCTTAGCTCAGTTGGTTAGAGAAGACAGGGGGAGATGTAGGTTCGACTCCTGTGGGGTACATTGAAAAATATATCTTTAAAACATTTGACACTAGAATTTATGTGTAGTTTAATATAATTAATAGAACCCCGCACACCTCTTTACAATGTGTCCCAAGCGGGGACGTTTTTTGTATTTAGGAAAAAAAGTAAAACGAGAATTAAACGAACAAAAGGTCTTTTTTTCTATTGCAATTTGTAAGCGCTTTGCTATAATACCATTAAACCCAGAATAAGTTTTCTTTGTAACACTGGAGACCCTCTACTTTTTAGTAGGGGGCTTGCATTTATGATAAAATAAAAAAGAGCCCACCCTGCAAAAGTGAAAGCTCTACATGAATTGCCTTTATAATATTATACCACGAATGGAGGTAGTTTTCATGGATAAAACTAATGAAAGGATACTCCTCAATAATTCTGAGTTAAGAGAGTTGAAAAAAATTATTTTGTTCTCATTGAATGAAGGCTATGGGGTATATTATCCAGATATTGACCTTACTAAAAAAGTGATAGCTAAGTTGCTTTCTGATGATGAGTTTAAAAATATAAAGCGAGAATTTATTGTAGAGTAAATGTTGTAATGGATAATAAAGAAAGCGTATTGATTGACCGATGCTTAACGTCATTTTATCAAAACACATTTGTAGAAATGGACGTCTATTTGTTATTAATCCTTTTAAGGCAACATAGCAAAAATAATAGCATAGTTTTTGAGTTGGCCAATTTTGTGGCCCATAGAGAAAGAGACCGAGGGGATATACATAAATACATTCTTGAAACGAAATTAAAGGCAGAGAAAATCGGTACTGAAAAAGTACGAATTAAAATTGCTCCAATTTTTGATGAAAGAAAGCTGTTAGAAGATATAAATTCAATATTGTCTGGACTAAAGAAAGAAACTTTATCTGTTGAAATATCAGGGGATTTGATGCTGTGCGTAATTTCTTTATTACAAGGGGTAAAACTAATCAACAACAACAGGATTGTTGGAGAGTTGAAAGTAACTATATCACCAGAGTATTTTCAATTAGCAGGAGTCGTTAAGCCACGCGCGAAAATATATAAAGATAAGGATTTCAGTATAGTTTTTCCAGTATTACGGACTAAAAACACTTGGTTGCATGTAGTTGAAAGACAAACTATTGTAAAACATACCATGCTAACTTATAGAAGTGATAACGATATGTTGCTTATTAACCTAGATGAAGAAAATCCAATATAAACTATTATTCAAACACCCTCTACAGCATTAGTTGGTTGTAGAGGGTATATGTTATTCTAATTACTTTTGTAGATTCAATTATTTGTCTAATTTTTTCTTGACGTCATCCGTGATATCTTCAACTTTTTCTTTTGCGTCTGCCGCTACTTCTTTTACTTTACCAACAGCTTGATCAAGTAGGCCTTCCGCTTTCTTTTTGTTGTCACCAGTTACTTTTCCTGTGGTTTCTTTCGCTTTACCCTTAGCTTTGTCCGTAAAACCTTTGTCTGTCATAATAAAGCCCTCCTTTTATTTCTAATCATATTATAGTAGTAGTTCAAAAGTTAAAGCAAATCATATACATTTAAGGTTAAAAATAATAAATATCTAAGCAAGCAAGGGCGTTTATTTTTATATCAATAAGTTAGAAAATAAGAAGAGACCGCTTGCAAAATCCAAGCGCAGAGGTATAAATATAGATAAGGTTTTCGTTAAACCTTACTTCTTTTTCATAACTAAGTTTCATCTTGATAGCAACCAGTCGTGTGCGAGCTGGTTGTTTTTTTGTGGAACTTAGAAACATGAGTGTATCATTTGCAAAGAAATCGGTTTCTAGGTAACATCTACTCTATTGGGAAGTCACTCGCCCATAAAAAAAGGGAACGTCAGATACAGTTACTTGGGGAAGTGGACTGTGGGGAAGATCTGACGTTCTATTCTGTATTATAACACGTTTTAAAAATAATAATCCTTATTTAAGAGTATCCCTAGTTCAATTGGTAGAATACTCCGGTTCATATCGGAAGATGCGGGTTCGAGGCCTACAGGGTACATCGATATTGAAAAACGAACGTAAGTTTGATATAATATGTGTGTAATCCTTTTGATTATATCTGCTGAGGAAGCTTAGAAAACGCTTGTTTTCATGGCTTTCTTTTGTTTTAATTATGTTAGTAGATAAAATAAAAGAGGTTATCAAATGAATATTCAGGATATTAGAAATTTTATTAATGATGTCAACGAAGATTTAAATGATTCAATTTGTATGAAAATAGTAAGAAAAATTGGTGATGGAATTGAGATAGGAACACCGGATTTACCTTTGAGGATGCGTCGCGAATTAAAGAGGTTCTATATTGAAATATTGAATAATAATTTTTTTGATTTAGAGCAAAGAAACTACGATCCTTCAATTGTTGTAGAAGGAACATTGCAGGTAGCAGATCTTTTAACTGCGCATATAGAAGATATCTTAGACGATTTGTCTAATCCCGATAACATTAATGGTGATATTAATGAAATTGAAATCGAAAAAATCAATTACTATGTTTTCGAATTCCAAAGAAATAATGAACGCTTGTTATTATTTAGAAGATTCACAAAAATGAATAAAATAAGAAATGGTATTTTGGGGATCTTTGATGATAATTCTTTTCGATCTATAGATACAAGAGATTTTTTTGGCTTAGATCGAGATGTTGATATTATAATTTTCAGAGAGGAAGCCCTCATTGTAAATAGATTTGCACTTCAAACCATTTTTAAATTAAATGATTATTTTGCGGAACGAGCAGAAGAAGCACTAACAAGCATCCGCCAACATAATATTATTGCGAACTTTGATCAGTTTTATCAGGATTGTTTAACAGATAAACTTTCTGCTAGGAGAATGACAAAAATAATAAATACTCCAGGTCGCTTAGAAGGTTTTTTTGAACATATCGAAAACTTACCTTTGGTTATAAACCATTTTCAGTTAGACATTGGATTAGAAAACGGTCAAATAATATATAACGAAACAAAAGAATCGCGAAATCATATATTGGGATGTATATCTGATGGTTACTACCAATCATTAATTCAAGAAAGATATGGAGAAGAAATAAATTAGGAAACACTGGGAGGTGATGAAATGAGAACCTTACAAAAATTTTTATTCTATATGTCTTCCTTCATGCCTCTGTACGTGTTACTTTTTATTCAAAATTTTCAATTCAAAGATATTAACGGAGACATTTCTTTAAAAAGGGTCTCTGAGCAGTTCGATTTTTCTAATACAACAGTATCTTTTTTTTGGTGGGGACTGATAGTATTATTTTGTTTTTCTCTTATAGGCTGTTTATTATTCTTTTTTGTCTACACTAAAAAGAATGGAGTAAAATCAAAAATGAATGATGCAGAGTTTGTAAGAGAAGATACAATGGGATACATTGTCACTTATATAGTTCCTATCCTTTCAATTCAAGTTGATAGCCAAAGAAGTTTAATTGTGAATTTACTTTTGTTTGTAATAATTGGTACCTTCTATGTTAAGAATGATCAGATTTTTATGAATCCGATTTATAACCTTTTTAACTACAATGTCTTTTCAACTGAGAAAGGCATTTATATCACTAAAATATCTAAATATAAGTTAAAAAATATAGTTCGATACAATTTAGACGTGTATAAAATCAATGTTTTGGCTGATATATATGTGTTGAAAGAAGCAAAATGAATGGTTACATGGTGTATTTTAAATGTACAAATAATATTCTAACTCATAATGCGCACGCCCACTGAAGCCTCATATGACCGGTGGGCGTGTATTTTTTTGCATAATAAAAAGCCTGATTTCTCAGGCTTTCATCATTTCAAACTCCATCATAATCTTCGTCTTGCCAATCACCGCATATTTCTTCACCACGAACTGTTTCCTACTATTGTACTCACCAGCAACAGCGATCCGCATTCCATCCTCTACATCAGCTAAAAAATTTAAAGAGTGACTAGCGATCAAGCAGCTAACATCATCAAGTTTAAAAAACAGTAAGGGACGTTCTGACATTTTTAAAATTTTAACTTTGCTAACTGTTCCTGTTATCGATTCCATGGGATCCCTCCTTGATGTTTGTTAATATCATTATACGAATATATGTTCGTTTTTGTAAAGTGTGAAAGCAGATATTTAGTGGTGATAGTACTGGTGATAGTGGATGGTTTTTTCGTACAATTCGTGAAGGAAGGATATAACCAACAAATGTTGATATAACGCGATTTTATCTTTAATAAAATTAATGAAATAGCTGCTACGTACAAGAAAAATATGTTCGCTCTACTTGGCAAACCAGGCTTTGAAGATTTAGCAAAAGAATTAAACGATCGTTTATAGAATGAGTAAAAAAGCACTCAATTTTGAGTGCTTTTTTCTTTTACAATTAATAAAACGACTTTTCTATTTTTTAGCTAGGTACTTTCTGGATGATTGAATAAAAATAAATAATCCATAAAAAACATAATTGTTAGAACATGAAATTGAGTGTAACTGGATAAATATAAAATGAATATAAGATTAAAAATAACTTTGGTTGTTTAAGTTAGTGTTTTACGAATTTTCCAAAAACTATATTTTTGTATTGATTTATAGGCAAAAATATAAATAAAAACGTTTCCAAATTATTCCTATTATGTTATTATAAAAACGTAGAAATAAAGGAGGCGTCGTTATGGAAACAATCGAAATTGGTCTTGCTTATGAATGTCGAGCAATTGGAATAAAAAATGAAGTTGTAGGGATTGTTGAACAACTTTATAACAATACGATTCTTATTAATGTCCTCGATTGTGATCAATCAGATCGTGCAGCGATAATCGAATTACAAAACCGTTTGCTAGTAAAATATGAGGATATTCTATCTTATATTGAAGTAGAATATACTGCATGATTTTTAGGGTCATGGGGAAAGATTATTATGGAAGAAAAAGATTTGGATCTTTTGATGGATTCAGATCTTTTTTTGTTAAATATAGACGGAAAGAATTTAATAAATAGGATTAAAAAATATCCAAATCATCTATCAGGGAAGGCTGCCGTTTATCACAGTAGCAATGATACATGATTCGGATATTTTTGTGTGCTGTCTTCTATTTTTTAATCAAAGTATAAAATGCTGGCTGTTCTGCTTCTTATATCATCAGGAACTGCTGAGAGCATAGAAAGATCGTCAGACAATAAGCCGTGGACTCGTTGAAAACGAAATGCGGCTGCCTGTTGTTTTGAATCAATCGACCAAACATAGATTTCTTGCTTTTGTTGTCGTAAATATTGGATCAAGTCGCTGTGTGCGGTTTGTGCTTCGATATTGATAAAATCTAGTGTGGTCTTAGGAGAACCTAATAAGTTAAATGGCAAGATATAGCCAACTTTTATTATTGGGAAATTTTTTTTCATTTGATTGGCTGTATTTAGATCCATACTTTGTAATTGATGATCAGTTAGCTGATTTTTAAAAGGAAGCAATCGTTGGACGATTGTTTTTTTAGTTTTTGCGGTAACTTTCAATTCAATTAGTAAGCGTTGGTTTAATCGGTTAGCAGCAGCTAAGTAATCAGAGAACAAAGAGATTTTACTAGTATAGCCGTTTTCTTTTAAGGAGATTTCTTTTAACTCACTCCAAGTAGTTTCGTCAATTCGTAAATTTTTATGGGCGAGCGTCTTTAGATCTTCATCATGAATGACCACCAATTGATGATCGACAGTTTCTTGAACATCCATTTCAATAAAATCAGGTTGAGACGTTGTATGGGTCTTTTTTAGAGCTGCAAGGGAATTTTGAAGTCCGTTACGATTGGTGACTCCTCGATGGGAAATCGTCAAAGGTTCTGTAGCTCTCTGCGTATGATAAATAGCTTCATAATGAAAAAAGTAAAGGCTAAGGCAAGCAAGGATCATCAAACGTAACCAAGTACTAGAAATTTTTGTCCGAGAAGTAGTAATACGTCTTTTTTTATCAGCGGCAAGTAGATAAAGAAAAAATAATGCCCACAACATATTTTGGAGTACTCGATGCAACAACAGCAACAACATTGCCGTAACTGATCCAGTTAGTATTTGCGTTGCTGCAATAAATGCCCCTTTCAATAAAAAGTTAGTAAGTAAAAAAGCAGCAGGCAGAATCAGGAAAAAGATAACGTGTTTGATCACGCTATTTTTTGTTTTTGCCCAACTAAGTTGAATACCTGTTTTTAAAGGGTGGCCTTCTTTAAGATAGCGTGGCGTCAAAATGGATCGATAAAGCAAATAGAGGATTATTAAATAAAGAAAAATGATTGCTGGTAAGACTTTCCAACGATATAAAAATAGAAAAGAAAGGATTTGAGCTGGGAGCGGTTCCCAGACTAAAAACAGTTGATAAAAACGAAAGAAAAAGATAGGTGATAACAACAGCCAAAAAATAAAACTAATAAAAACAGACGCTAATGAAAAATTTTTTTGGAATGTTTCGTGTGTTTGGGGCTGATTAAAAACGAGGCTGTAAAGAAAAATTAAGGCAAAAAATAACAACCGATAAAAAGAATGATACGAATTATTTAAGAAACTTTGCCGTAAAAATAAAAAGAGTCCCTCTGTTAAGAAAGGGAGACCAAAACTAAGCAATAGAAAACTGTTTAAAGAAAACGTACTGAAAAAATGAGTAAGTTGTTGGCGAATAGAATTCATGATTCCTCCAATTAAAAAATCCACTAAAAATTAGTGGATAAGTAAGTTAGATAATAAGTTACCGCCTTGTAGTAAAGCCCAACTATACAAGAAAATCGAAGCGGGTTTTGCTAACAAGATAATCGTGCTGTATTTTTTAAAAGAGATATTCGTCAGACTAGCCATTAAACATAGCGCATCATCTGGTGCTATAGGAAGAAAAATCGCACAGGTAAATATTCTTTCAAAACGAGATTGATCATCAAGGTAGTGAATATACTTTTTGTATACCTTATCACTAACAAGATGCATAATCAAGGGTTTGCCGTAGTGTCTGCCTAACAAGAAAAGGATTAAAGAACCAATTACGATCCCGACATAATTATAAACAAAGCCCATATAAGGACCGAAAATCAATACTCCTGCTGCAAGGCTGATCCCTCCAGGAATGATTGGAATCACAACTTGGATAATCTGAATCAAAATAAAAATAAGCGGACCCGCGATAGGTGAGTGACCGATGAGTTGACGTAATGAGTCCATATCATTAAATACACCTAAGTGATAGAAATAAATCGTGATACTAACCGTCAAGGCGATTCCCATCAACGAAATGATATTTAATAATCTTCTTGATTGAACAACACTCATTCGATTCATCTCCTTTGTCTTTCTAAAATGAAGTATATAGGATTCATTTTGGAAATGCATAGGTCTAAAGTTGTAATTTATGATTTTTGTGTGAAACTTAAAATTTTTTTAGAAAATAAATGAATGCGTTTGTATGTTGAGATAAAAATAAAAAGTAGGAAGATTTTCCTACTTTTTATTTTGTTTGGAAATTAGAACGTGTTCTTTTTAAAGCACGCTCAATCAGGTTGGTGAACATAAAACCAATCGCAATCGCGCCGGAAGTGACTAACACGATAACTACTTTTTCCATAGATTCAGTAAATTCTTGATTCATCATATGACGTACCGCCATATAAGCGGGTCCTCCTGGAACTAATGGCACCAAACTAGGGACATTAAACACAATCACTGGCATATGGCGAATGCGTGAAAACAAAATACTAATCAATCCAATCATTAAGGCGCCTAAAAAATTAGAGATCCCGATACTTTGCTGAAAGTAGGTATGCAAGATCCAAAAAGTCATCCAACCGGCTGCACCAGTAAATCCGCAAGCTAAAAATGCGCGCCGAGGTATATTGGTAATGATGCTAAAGGCAATTGTACTAAACATGCTGAACAGAAAATTGACGATAAAATTCATGAAAGCCCTCCTTGTTCCGAATAAAACAAAAACTGTTGCGTTTGTTAACAGTTTTTGTCAAAAGAGTTATGAGCAATAAAAAGATAATGAACAACGAATCGTTCATTTCATTGTCAGTTATAGTTGCTTGATCAAAAAAAATTAAAAGCGATGATAATTCCGCCCCCGATTGCACCAGCAATGAATAGAGCCTCAGTGCCGCGAGCAACACCGCTGATTAAATGGCCTGCCATGATATCGCGAAAAGCATTAGTAATCGCTAGACCTGGAACTAATGGCATGATGGAGCCGATAATAAGGCTATTGACATCTTTAGCAACGGACCACGAGACGGCAAGTAATGCTAGATAACCGATTATCAAAGCAGCGACAAAATCATTTAGAAAGTTCATTTGTAATTTTCTACCAAAAAAGGTGTGGACTGCAAAACCGATCATTCCGATAATGAAAGTCGGGATAAAATCAAACCAAGTGCCATTTAAGATGATCATCAATGTGCTGCTGACAATCCCAGCTGCGATGATTTTCCATAAATAAGGAAAGTCAGGAGTAGCTTGATCCACTTCTTCTAAGTAAAGATAGAAATCCGGTAACGATAATTCACCATCAGCAAATTGGCGAGAACCCTGATTCACCGCAGTAACTTTTTCTAAATTTATCGATTGGGGAGTAATCTGAACGACTTGACTATTTTGTTCAGAAGGAAAGCCGATAATAAGGCCAGTGGCAGTTACATAAGTTTGGATATCGTCGAGCCCTGCGTTGAGAGCAATCCGTTTCATCGTGTCTTCCACTCGATAGACTTCTGATCCGGATTCCATCATGATTTTACCTGCCTTTAAACAGGTATTTAAAACAAGTTGTGTATAGTTTTGCTGTTCCATCAAGCTAACCACCTTTTCTATTTCAATACTATAGTAGAGAAAATAAATAAAATAGACAAGAAAAAGAATAAGGATTGTCACTAACTGTTAGAAAACGTATAATAAAGTAACAGAAAAATTTCTAAAAGAAGATTTTGTTTTAGCTTTAAAGAAACAAAAACAACTGCAAATGGATAACGCATTTTTCATTTTATAAAAAAGTTAGTTAAATATTGATAAGGAAATAAAACGTTTCCACTCCCCTTATAAGAAAAAATACAAAAATAATTTAGCTTATTTTAAAAAAAATATGTAAATTTAGATAACATCTTCGATAAGGGTTGCAAAACTAATCAGTTTTTGATTAAAATAAAATGACGGGAAAAATAATAACATTCTGGGAGGAATTAAAATGAGAAGAAAAGTTTACACTAAAGACCAGATTCTAAAAGCTGCTTATGAAGTTGTCGAAAATGAAGGTTTCTCTGGATTTACAGCCCGAAATATTGCAAAAAAGATGGGCATCAGTACACAACCAATTTATTTAGAGTTCAAAAATATGAGTGATTTAAAAAATACATTATTAGATGAGATTTGTAATCACTTGTATTACGATATTTTCCCAGAAGTTCGTACAGGTGATACGATCGTTGATCTAGGTCTAAACTATGTCTACTTTGCGAAAGAACGAAGCAATCTTTATAATGCCTTGTTTGCTCAAGAATATGGTGGCGGAAAAAAAATGCACGACTTTTCTTACAATTACTTCCATCAATTAATTTTAGAGCACCCTAAGTATGGTCGGTTGTCTGAAAATCATATCAATGCATTGCATATGGGAACTTGGATCTGTGTAACAGGTATTGCGACGTTGATGTCTTCAGGTATTATAGAGCCTACTCAAGATGAGATTGTTCATTTAATCAACCGTACAGTTAATAATATTTTAAAAGAAGAAGATACTTCTGTTTTAGATACATTATAAAATCTTGACATTTAAAATAAAAAAGGTAAGATAAATGGTGCGGAAGGTTGGCAGAGTGGTAATGCACCGGACTCGAAATCCGGCGAACCGGCTAATACCGGCGCGCAGGTTCAAATCCTGTACCTTCCTTTAGCACCAAGTGTTAGCGTGGTTTTTGACCACGCTATTTTTGTGTCTTTTTATCGTTTAAACTATTTGCGGGCTTTCCTTTACTTATCAAGTCGATAAATTTATCAGCAACGTGAATGTAGATACCAGCTATTATCTGTACATCAATCTTATAGACATCTTTACGCCAAGTGCTTGATTTAAGTTAATCAAGTTAAAAATGTAAGAGAAATTTCTCTTACATTTTTAGTCTCAGTTGTTAGGAAAATCTTTGTCTAAAAAAGATGAGAGGTATTTCGATATCTGGTAAGAAAGACAAACTTTACTTTAAAATTAATTTGTCATTTCATCAATGAAACAGGAAATATCATTTTTAAAAATATACTTACTAAACTGTTCGCTTAATATACCGCTTACATTTCGATAGGCAAAAGTAGGCGTATTCGGTAGTGTATAGTAATAAATGCCGTTGTTTTCATATATTGGATCAGAGACGGTCGTTGTATGATTTCCTTCAATAGCGTTTCCGGCATCAGCTGCTATATCAATAATAAATGCTCCTTTTTTTACTTGTTCTTGTTCGGCAATTGTCATAATTGGTGTGCCTAAATCTCCTACTTCAATTCCATTGATGATAATCGAATAATCAGCTATTTGATGTTTAAATTCGGGAAGTGTTTTTCTATAGAAAAGTTTTACAGATGAAGAAATTTTGGAAATAGCATGAAAGGCGCCTTGAGCGGTATTTCCTGAACCTAAAATAGCAATTTTCAACTGGCTATCTGGCAACAATCCAAAACTCAGCAGCGCGTGTAAAACTCCGGCATAGCCAGCATAAAAACTGTTTTGATAAACAAAATTTTTAGGAATCAAGTCTGTGGCGTAAGCTTTTCCTTGATAGTATAAAGTAGGTTTTTGATTATCGATATCAAGAATATAAAGATTTTTAGGTATGGCTTGAGTCTCCATAAATTCTTTTCCAGATCCTAGTGGATGAGTCCAGCCGATAATGATTTGTTTTTGGCGAAGGAAATCATAATCAGAGGGTTGGAGGATTTTGAGAGAGAAGATACCATCACATAAAGCAAAAATTTCAGGACGGCTTAAGATAGTACATCCTACTTTTTGGTAGTCATCATCAGAGATATCTAAAGCAGCGCCAAAACCAGTTTCGATGTAAATTGAATTGGTGAATTGTTTGATGTGTTCAGGTAACAAAGGAACACGACGTTCATTTGGAAAATTTGACTTTACAAAACCTAATTTCATAATTCCATCTCCATTTCAATTTCTATTATTTTTTATAGCTCGATACTAAAAAAATACTTCATAATGATGATCTCGTGCTTGTTCAGTCTAACACAGTTTATAAAATATAACTGAAAGTTCCACATACAGGCAGTCTCAATCGATAAAAGAGTCAGTCAAGGTTAAAAAAGTGAAATTTCTATTTTTGAAAGTAAATTATTTTTAGCTGAATACTAAACAATGGGGGATATAGGTGCGATTAGTTGGTAAAGACGCTGACTATTTGACATAACTGAATGATTCAAATTTCTTACTGATGTAAAGCAAGTGACAATCTATACGTTTGTCTGTTCTTGTCTTTAGCTTATATATGCGTATGTTGAGGCGGGATTCCCGAGGTCTGTTATACTAAAGGTAATCGATCTTGAAGGAGTAGATGAAGATGGAAGAGACTGTATTTTTTAATTTAGGTAACGCACTTGCTGCTAAACGTGACCCTAAAGAGTTGATTAAAGAAGCTCAGATTGTAAAGGATACTCGTGATCCATTGGGAAAATTAGTCATCGTAGAAGGTGAAGAGACACTTATTTTATTTGATTTAGCAGACCAAGAAGAATCTTCTGAAACGACCCAGCCATTTACAGTAAAAAAGATTCTTGATTAGAAAAATTTGTTAGCAGGTGAAGAATTTTTATTAACAGTATGATAAAAAGTAAATCAGAGAAGCAGATTGTTCGACTCAAAGATGCTTTTTTTATAAGCTAAAGAAAAAAGATTTGAGGAAAAAATGATGATTAAATTAGCGGTTGAACTTGATCAAGCGACAGTAAACATCCAATTTGATAAGCAGGGAACAATCGTAATCTATCGTGATCTAGCAAAAGTACCGACAATAGCCAGTGATGAACTGTTGGTATATTTTAAAGGACGCGAAGCATACGCAATAGATTATGGGCAAAAAATTGATAAAAAAGTGTTAAAAGAATCAGACAGCTTAGCGACTATCAATGTCCCCTGGGATATTGAGCCAAAAGATCTCGCGCAACAAATGCTCGATGTTTGGAAAGAAAATTCCTTAAAAACGATTGGATTGTTTGCTATACAAAAAATCGCGACCAATCATTTTCCAATAGTCGCAGAGTATCAACAAGAATTGTTTGAGATTTTGACTGCTTTTGGGTATGAACACAAGCAATTGAAGAAAAAACCGGCTAAGGCACAACATCGTTGGAATAAAGCAGTTAGTGAGATTTCTTTTTATGTTGATTACAATGATTCAAAAGGAGAAGTCATTTGGCGAAAACGCAATGAGATGGTATTGAAAGCTGGAGCAAAACTTAAACAGGAAATGCCGCTGAATAAAGATGGCTCGATAGGATTCAGTGCGCGCTTTACTGAAAAATTACGGGCAGATCATGCGGACAAGATCTCGGATTTTGTGACGACAGAAGACATCGTCTTAAAAAGTGTCAATGAGGTCGGAATCTTTCTTTATTATGCTGGGACGAATGGGTGGCTAGTACTAAAAGATCAACAGGGAAAAACGATTGATGAATATACGATAGTGAAGTAAGGGAAGCTTTTTGGCTTCTCTTTTTTGAGGAAAAATTAAAAAAGCTAAGGTGCCGAATCACTAATGATTCCGTCCTCAGCTTTTAGTTAGTATAGCAAATACAGTAGCTTATAAGTCTAAATATTTTGTCAAATAATCGGCCAAACCGTCTTCTGTATTTGGTTTTTCAGTGATGTCATCAGCAACAGCTTTTAGTTGATCAGTCCCATTGGCCATAGCAACACCCCAACCGGCGAATTTCAGCATGTCTACGTCGTTATGTTCATCACCAAATGCCAGGATATCTTCACTTTTTAGGTTAAGGTTCTCAATCACGCGTTTTAAACCATGGGCTTTTTGAATCCCTTTAGCGACGACTTCTAAGATTGGATTTGGGCCGCCCCATGTATTGACTTCAACTTCATGGCCGAATTGTTGTTTCAGTTCGTCAGAGACACTATTGACGTTTTCTGGCTGGCTGCGGAGTAAAACAGAAGTGGGGTTAGTTTTCAACGTGTTGACTGTTAATAAGTTATCATTTGTTGCAAAATCACTAGCAAAAAAATGCTGATCGAAAAATTTTAAGTCATCGATAAAAAAAGTTTCACGATTTTCAGCGGCAATAAAATCTAGTTTTAGATTTTTCTTTTCTGAAATCAAATCAAACACGATTTTTCGATTAAAAGATGTTTCTTGTTCACCCGCCCAAGTTTTTCCAGGGAGATGGACAAGCGCACCGTTAAAATTAATCATCGGCGTCGTTAGTTGCAATTGACGATAGAAGTTTTTACTCATGCGGTATGGACGACCAGTGGCGATCACGACAGAGTGACCATCTTCAATCGCACGATGCAACGTTTTTACAGTTTTATCACTAATTTTAGAGTCTTGATTTAGAGTCGTCCCATCTAAATCAATTGCGATTAATTTTTTCATAAAATCTCCTCATTTCGATTTGTTTTAGTCTAGCATATTCTTTGAAAAACGCAACTGTAGCGCTTAAAAAAGAACGAAGTATTAAGAAATTAACAGGGAAAATGAGTGGGGGGAAAAGTTTTTTTGACTAGAATCTGATAGTATATAAAGTGAAAATGGTGAGAAAGGGGATACGGAAAATGAAAATCAATTGGCGGAGAAATCTGTTGATTTCTTGGATCGGTTGTTTTTTTACCGGCGCAAGTTTCAGCTTAGTGATGCCTTTTTTGCCAGTCTATATCGAACAGTTAGGAACGTCCGCATCACAGGTCGATCTATTCTCCGGTCTGGCAATTTCTGTAACAGCGTTTTCAGCAGCGATTGTTTCACCATTATGGGGAAATCTAGCTGATCGCAAAGGAAGACGTTTGATGATGATTCGTGCGGCTGCAGGAATGACCGTTACGATGGGTTCGCTGGCTTTTGTACCAAATGTTTATTGGCTGTTGTTCATGCGATTTATGACAGGTGTTTTATCAGGCTACATACCAAATGCAACAGCTTTGATTGCCTCGCAAGTGCCTAAACAAAAAAGTGGCTGGGCGTTAGGGACGTTAGCTACTGGAAGTGTCGCAGGAAACTTGATTGGGCCGTTGATTGGTGGGATGTTGGCACAGTGGTTTGGTTTACGTAATGTTTTTATTATTACAGGAAGTATTTTACTAATCTGTACGGTGTTGACTGTCTTTATGGTAAAAGAAGATTTTCAACCCATTGAAAAAGCAGATGTCATCAGCATGGCAGAGTTACGCAAGCGGATCAATTACATGCCAATTTTGATTGGTCTATTTATCAGCTCATTGATTCTACAAGTTGGAGCAACCAGTATCAGTCCAATCTTAACCCTGTATATACGTGATCTGAGTGGATCAAGTGGGAACGCGTTAGTAGTCAGCGGGTTGATTGTTTCTGTTGCAGGAGTCTCAGCGATTGCTTCATCACCAACGTTAGGGAAAATCGGCGATCGCATTGGCAATCACAAAGTCTTATTAGCTGGTTTGATCTTATCATTGATTTGTTTTATTCCGATGGCGTTTGTGAAAACACCATTCCAACTGGGAGTGCTGCGGTTTTTTCTAGGATTTTCGACAGGTGCTCTAATGCCGTCAATCAATACATTAATCAGCAAAATCAGCCCGCCAGAAGGAGTCAGCCGAATTTTTAGTTACAATCAAATGTTCAACAATTTCGGACAGGTAATTGGTCCGATGCTAGGATCAACTGTGGCTCATACGATGGGTTATCCAGCTGTATTTTTAGTTACTAGTGCCTGTGTATTTGGAAATATTATTTTGAGTACGTTCAATTTCCGTAAGTTACTGACGACAAAGACAAAGATATAATTAATTTGAAATAAACAAAAAACCAGTTACAATAAAGTAACTGGTTTTTTCTATGCTTCGGCTTTTTTAGGTGAAACAAAATGCGCAGCAATGATGACGATAACTCCAATAATCAACGAAATAATTGTAGATAATCCGAAGTTATAAGTACCAATTTGCAGAGCACCGCCTAAATAACAAACGGCTTGGCCAATTGCGAAAGCCCAAAATAATGTAACTAGATATTTCATCAAGAGTACCTCTTTTCGCAACAATATTTAGCTACAGTTTAGCATTATTTTCTGAAAAGTAAAGAGAAGTACTGAAAGTTTAATCAGAGACTAAGAGAGTCTACATAGGAGGGAAACCATGACATTACCACAACTATATACAAAAACTTCCTATTCATTATTGAAAAGTACGTTAACAATCAACGAATACGTGGCATCAGCAAAAGCTCGCGGCTATTCTGCAATCGCAATCACCGACGAGAATGTGTTGTATGGAGCAGTGGAATTTTTCCAAGCTTGTCGAAAGAATCAAATCAGCGGAATTATCGGTCTAGAATTAGATTTTTTAGTGGATGATCATTCTGAAAAACTCTTATTATACGCTAAAAACGGTATAGGGTATCAAGAATTGATGCGTCTATCTAGTACCCGGATGATTGCAGAAACGCCACTAGATCTCGCGACATATAAAATCGCTGCTGAAAATCTGATCACGGTCTTACCGGTGGAAGGAAGAGAAGCTCCACTTGAACGGATCTTGAAAAAAATCAATGAAACTATTTCCAGTGAAGTTTATTTAGGTATTTCGCCGGCAACGAACAGATCTGATTTACCAGAAAACTATCCAAAGCTTGCGCTTCATGAAGTGACGTACTTAGATGCGGCGCAAGCATTTTCCGTTAAAGTGATGAACCATATTCAAAGTGGGAATCAACTGCCAAAAGAAGAGTTGACTAATCAATTAGGAGAAAATTATTTAGTAGAAATGGAGCAGCTGTTGACAAGTTTTACAGATGAGCTGGCTGTCTCTAATGCCCAACGACTGGTAGAAATTTGTCAATTTGAGCTGTCTTTACATCAAAAATTACTGCCCCATTACCCGCTTCCTGCTCAACAAACAGCAAAAACGTATTTGCAAGAACTCTGTTGGCAAAAATTACCAAAAAGAATCTCAGACGTTACAGAAGAATATCGTCAACGCTTGGCATATGAACTAGAAATTATCCATCATATGGGCTTTGATGATTACTTTTTGATTGTCTGGGATGTTATGGATTATGTTCATCGCAGTAAGATTGTCTCGGGTGCTGGTCGTGGGTCTGCGGCGGGTTCCTTAGTGGCCTATGTGTTGAGCATCACCGATGTAGACCCCATCAAATATGAGCTGTTATTTGAACGGTTCTTGAATCCTGAACGTAATAGTATGCCGGATATTGATTTGGATATTCCTGACAATCGTCGAAATCAAGTGTTGCATTATGTTCATGAAAAATATGGTCATTTCCATGTTTCGCAAATCGCCACGTTTGGTACGATGGCGGCTAAGATGGTGTTACGGGATGTCGGTCGTGTTTTTGGACTATCACAAAGCGAAGCCAGTCGTTGGTCAAAGGCTATTCCAAATCAGTTGAAAATCACCTTGCATGAAGCGTACGAAAAATCTGAATCTTTGAAACGACTAGTTGCACAAGATGAACGAAGCGAATTGCTTTTTCAAACAGCACGAACCTTAGAAGGACTGCCGCGGCATGTCTCGACTCATGCTGGGGGAATCATCATCAGTGATGTAGACCTCATGACGCTTGTTCCACTTCAAAAAGGTTCTGAAGATATTTTGTTGACGCAATTTACAATGACAGACGTGGAAGCAATTGGGCTGTTGAAAATGGATTTTTTAGGTCTTCGCAATCTTTCAATCATCGACAATGCCCAACAAACGATTCGTCGTGTTTATCAAGAAGACATAGATTTGAAATCGATCCCGTTAGATGATCCTGAAACACTGGCTCTGTTTCAAAGGGGAGAAACTAGCGGTGTTTTCCAGTTTGAATCAGCAGGTATTCGTAAAGTTTTACGCAATCTGCATCCAACTTCGTTTGAGGATATCGTTGCAGTAAATGCATTGTACCGACCAGGTCCGATGCAGATCATCGATCGTTTTATCGCTCGAAAAAACGGTCGTGAACAAGTGACTTTTCCAGATTCTTCTGTTCAGCAGATTCTAGCACCGACATATGGCTTTATTGTTTATCAAGAACAAATCATGCAAGTTGCTGCTCAGATGGCCGGATTTAGCTTAGGCGAGGCGGATATTTTACGTCGTGCTGTCAGCAAAAAGAAAAAAGCTTTATTAGATGAAGAAAGACGTCACTTTATCACAGGGGCGGTCGCTCGAGGACATAGTCAAAAAAGTGCTGAAGAAGTCTATGATTATATCGAACGTTTCGCAAATTATGGGTTTAATCGTTCTCATTCAGTGGCGTATTCATTTGTCGGCTATCAGATGGCATACATGAAAGTCCACTATCCCGGCGCTTTTTATACAGCATTGATGCAATCTGTCCGTAATGATCCGAAAAAATTACGAGAATATTTCGCTGAAGCAAATCGTGCGGGTGTAAAATTATTAGCACCAGATATCAATCGCAGCAGCTACAGTTTTACATTAATAGAAAAAAACCTAATACGGTTTGGTTTAGATGCAATCAAAGGCATGCGTCGTGATTTTGTCAGTGACATTTTGACAGCTCGTAAAGAAGGAGGCGCCTTTCAGTCATTGGATCAATTCCTATTACGTATTGAAACACGTTGGTTGAAAAACGAATATATTGAACCATTGATTTTTATTGGTGCATTTGATGAATTACATTCCAATCGCCGAGAATTGGCGGATGGGTTGGAAGGGAAGATTCAAAATGTTCAATATAGTGGTGGCAGCATATCGTTATTAGATGTCATGAGTTTAAAAGAACGTTCGATAGAAGATTATTCATTAGCAGAACGATTGAATTATGAAGAGCAATACCTTGGATTGTATGTATCTGGCCATCCTACAGAAAACTATCCGAAACTATTGAAACAAAAAGATTTACAACCAATCACTGAACTAACTGTTGGTAAACAAGGAAAAATTCTCTTCTATTTAAAAGACATTCGTGAAATTCGAACGAAAAAAGGAGAACAGATGGCTTTTTTGACAGGCAATGATCAAAGCGGCGAGATCTCTTTAACGATTTTTCCACAAAGTTATCGGCGTTTCCGCAATGAGCTTGAGTTAGAACAAGTTTATCTTGTTTCTGGTAAAGTAGAACGTAGTCGCTATGATCAAGCTATCCAATTATTAGTTGAAACTTTGATTCCTGCTCAAACAGCAGAGGAAGAAATTAGCGATAAAACATTATTTTTACGTGTTCAAGAAAAACAAGACACTCCGGATATTCAAAAAGAGATTGCCGAAAGATTGCAATTATCTCCTGGAAAAGTCCCTGTTGTAATCTATTATGAAAAAAGTCGCCGAAAGATTGCGCTGGATAAAAAGTTTTGGATAGGGATTAATGACGCCCTTTTAGCGGCTTTAAGCGACATATTAGGGGAGCAAAATGTCGTAATAAGATGATTTCTTGTAACTTTCAAAAACTTTTTTCAAAAACTGGGCTTTTCCCGGAGACATCTCAAGACTTTTGGAATGTTTTTTGATAGAATGTACCATGGATTAACGATGTATGTTTTTGAGAATACTTATGAGGTGAGAAAATGAAACGCATTGGAATTTTAACAAGTGGAGGAGACGCTCCCGGAATGAACGCTGCTGTTCGTGCAGTCGTACGTAAAGCGATCTTTGAAGGCATGGAAGTCTATGGCATCAATTATGGTTTTGCTGGTTTAGTTGCTGGTGATATTCGTCGTTTAGATGTTGCTGATGTTGGTGACAAAATCCAACGAGGCGGGACGTTCCTATATTCAGCTCGTTATCCAGAATTTGCGACTGAAGAAGGACAATTAAAAGGAATCGAACAATTGAAAAAATTCGGTATCGAAGGGTTAGTTGTTATCGGTGGCGATGGTTCTTATCATGGAGCGATGGCATTGACAAAACATGGCTATCCAGCTGTCGGTATCCCAGGAACGATTGATAATGATATCCCAGGAACAGACTTTACAGTTGGTTTTGATACAGCAATCAATACAGTATTGGAATCTATTGACCGCATTCGTGATACAGCGACTTCACACGTTCGTACATTTGTTATCGAAGTAATGGGACGTAACGCTGGCGACATCGCTTTATGGTCTGGTGTTGCAGGCGGGGCTGATGAAATCGTCATTCCTGAACACGATTTTGATATGGAACGCATTGCAAATAAGATTCGTGCGGGCCGCGATCGTGGGAAAAAACATTGCTTGATCATCCTTGCTGAAGGTGTGATGGGCGGGAATGAATTTGCGGATAAATTAGCTGAATACGGTGATTTCCATACTCGTGTCAGTGTGTTGGGTCACGTTGTTCGTGGGGGTTCACCAAGTGCTCGCGACCGTGTGTTAGCAAGTAAATTCGGTTCATATGCAGTGGATTTATTGTTAGAAGGTAAAGGCGGATTATGTATTGGTATGTTAGACAACCAAGTAGTCGCTGCTAATATTGTTGAGACGTTAGAAAACAATAAACACAAACCTGATTTATCATTATATGATTTGAACAACCAAATCTCATTTTAATCTCGTTAATAATAGTGAATACTATATATTAAAACAATCAAGAATGGAGCGTATTAGGTAATGAAAAAGACTAAGATCGTTAGTACATTAGGACCAGCAAGTAACACGGTTGAAACAATCTCTCAATTAATTGAAGCTGGTGCTAACGTGTTCCGTTTCAATTTCTCACACGGAGATCACGAAGAACAACTTGCACGCATGAACATGGTTCGTGAAGCAGTAGAAAAAACTGGTAAAGATGTTGGTATTCTTTTAGATACTAAAGGTGCAGAAATCCGGACAACTGTTCAAGACACTACAGAAGAAGATTATGGCCGTGCAGGTTATATCGAATTTAACGTAGGTGACCAAACACGTATCTCAATGGATTCTGAACACAAAGGAACGAAAGAAAAAATTGCTGTAACTTATCCAGGTCTATACGACGATGCACACATCGGCGGACACATCTTATTCGATGATGGCTTGATTGATATGGAAATCATCGATAAAGATGAAGCAAATCGTGAATTAGTAATGCTTGTTAAAAATGCTGGTATGCTAGGCTCACGTAAAGGTGTAAATGCTCCAGGAATCTCAATCAACTTACCTGGGATCACTGAAAAAGATGCAGACGATATTCGTTTTGGTTTAGATAACAATATCAACTTTATCGCTGCAAGTTTTGTTCGTAAAGCACAAGACGTTCTTGATATCCGCGAAATCCTTGAAGAAAAAAATATGACACACGTTCATATCTTCCCTAAAATCGAATCACAAGAAGGTATAGATAACATCGACGAAATCATCAAAGTTTCTGATGGTATCATGATTGCCCGTGGTGATATGGGTGTTGAAATCGCTCCTGAACTAGTACCAATGGTTCAAAAACGAATCATTAAAAAATGTAACTATGCTGGTAAAGCTGTTATTACTGCTACTCAAATGCTAGAGTCAATGCAAGAAAACCCACGTCCAACACGTGCAGAAGCTTCTGACGTTGCCAATGCTGTATTTGATGGAACAGATGCTACAATGCTTTCTGGAGAATCTGCAAATGGTAAATATCCAGTTGAAGCGGTTGGTACTATGGCTCGTATCGATATGGAAGCTGAATCTGCTTTATCAGAATTAGGTTCATTCCAAATCAATGAATTTGATAAATCAAACGTAACAGAAACAATCGGTTTGTCAGTTGCACGTGCAGCGAAAAACTTAGGTGTTAAAACAATCGTTGCTGCAACAGAATCTGGCCACACTGCTCGTATGATCTCTAAATACCGTCCGGATGCTGACATTTTAGCTGTAACTTTTGATGAAAATACAAAACGCAGCTTGATGGTCAACTGGGGTGTCTACCCAACTGTTGCTGAAAAACCATCAACAACTGATGAAATGTTCGATTTAGCAGCACAACAAGCAGTTGAATTAGGTTTTGCTAAAGAAGGCGACTTGATCTTGATCACTGCCGGTGTACCAGTTGGTGAACGCGGAACAACAAACGTAATGAAAGTTCAAATGATCGGTTCTAAATTATTAGAAGCACAAGGTATCGGTGAATCAACGGTTGTTGCTCATGCAGTAGTTGCCCATTCAGCAGAAGAAGCAATCAAAAACGCTAAAGACGGTATGGTACTAGTTGTACCGACAACTGATAAAGATTACATGCCTGCAATTGAAAAAGCTGCAGCATTGATCGTTGAAGATGGCGGCTTAACTTCACATGCTGCTGTTGTCGGTATCGCTCAAGATATTCCAGTAGTCGTTGGTGCAAAAGATGCAACATCAACAGTTGTTGATGGTGAATTAGTCACAATCGATCCTCGTCGTGGAATCGTCTACCGTGGACAAACAACAGCAATCTAAGCTTTAGATTGTTAGGAAGCGGACCAGTTAATTGGTTCGCTTTTTTTGTCAATTAGGGTTTTTGTAACAATTTAAGAGTGAACGAAAGACTAGTTTTTAATAACAAACCGCATCACAACGTTTTTTGCAGGTGTCAAGAAAATTTCATTGACAAAGATTTTTTACACCTGTATAATAGCGATTGTTGCTTAGAGGTGATGAATAATGAAATGGTCGATTGGCGAATTACGCCGCTATAAAGAAGAAACTTTAAACTTTTCAGAAACGATCGATGTAAATGAGGCATTAACTGCCCGGGATAATGAAATCTTAGCCGTAGCACCTGTTACTGTAGAAGGAATCTTGTCTGTCGGGAAGAATGAATATATTTTACATTATCGGCTGAAAACTATTGTAACAGTTCCTTCAGCCCGCTCCTTAGAACCAGTTGATCTGCCACTTGATCTTTCAGTGGACGAAGTATTCATGACAAGGGAGCAATGGTCTTCAATGGAAGAAGAACGAGACGAAGAGATTCTTGTATTAGACAATGATACAATCGACTTGACAGATTCTATCGAAGATAACATTTTATTAGCGATTCCAATGCAAGTATTCTCTGAAGAAGAAATGCAAACAAAAGACTTACCCAAAGGTAACGATTGGGAAGTTGTCAGTGAAGAAGAGTATTTGCAGAAAAAAGAATCTGCTGAAACAATTGATCCTCGTCTTGCGAAATTATCTGAACTATTCAATGAATCGGAAGATGATAAGTAAGATTGGAATAAAATGTATCAGAAAATGATACTTCATTTTATAAGGAGGTGTAACACCCAATGGCAGTACCAGCTAGAAAAACATCAAAAGCTAAAAAGAACAAACGTCGTACTCACTACAAATTGACCATTAAAGGATTGAATGAATGTCCTAACTGTGGCGAAATGAAGAAGAGCCATCACGTATGTGCCAACTGCGGCTACTATGATGGAAAAGATGTTATGTCTAAAGAAGCATAAGCACTTTTTAATAGAGAAAGTCAAAACCTCGAGACTAACCATGGAGTCTTGAGGTTTTTTTCTTAGAAAAAAACACTATTCATTTTCCATTCTCACTTTCTTAGGATATAATGAGAAACGTATTGAATTATTTAAAGTATCTATTTTATTGAGCGTACTTGGATATGATTAATGAAAAGATACCTGTGGTGAGAATCCACCTTATTTTTCTGCTGAGAAATAAGATCATTAATAGGAACTAGGAGGATAATTATGTCAAAACAACAATTCGGCGTCGTAGGTATGGCCGTGATGGGGAAAAATCTAGCATTGAATATCGAAAGCCGCGGTTACTCAGTGGCCTTGTATAATCGAACTGGATCAAAAACAGAAGCAGTCGTAGCAGAACATCCCGATCGCAACTTAAAAGCTACTTTTTCAATCGAGGAATTTGTTGACTCAATCGAGAAACCACGTCGCATCATGTTGATGGTTCAAGCAGGGCCAGCAACAGATGCAACGATCCAATCATTGTTACCTCACTTAGATAAAGGGGACATCTTAATTGATGGAGGAAATACCTTCTTCAAAGACACGATTCGTCGTAACGAAGAGCTAGCCAACTCAGGAATCAATTTCATTGGTACTGGGGTCTCTGGTGGTGAAAAAGGTGCCTTAGAAGGTCCTTCTATGATGCCTGGTGGACAAAAAGAAGCCTATGATTTAGTTGCACCAATTTTTGAACAGATTGCTGCTAAAGCAGAAGATGGCGAACCATGTGTAACTTACATTGGTCCTAATGGAGCAGGTCATTATGTAAAAATGGTTCACAACGGAATTGAATATGGCGACATGCAATTAATTGCAGAATCCTATGATTTGATGCAGCGTCTATTAGGTCTTTCTGTAGAGGAAATGGCCGATGTCTTTTCTGAATGGAACAAAGGTGAATTAGACAGCTATTTAATTGAAATTACAGCTGACATTTTGACTCGTAAAGACGATGAAGGAACAGACAAAGCAATTGTTGATGTTATCAAAGATGCAGCAGGAAACAAAGGAACTGGGAAATGGACTTCACAAAGTGCTTTGGACTTAGGTGTGCCGTTACCATTGATCACAGAATCTGTTTTCGCTCGTTTTATCTCAGCCTACAAAGAAGAACGTGTTGCAGCAAGTAAAGTACTTTCTGGACCAGCTCCTTATAAATACGAAGGCGATAAACAAGAATTAATCGAAAAAATCCGTGAAGCTCTTTATTTCAGCAAAATCATGAGTTACGCGCAAGGATTTTCTGAACTACGCGCTGCCTCAAAAGAATTCGATTGGAATCTACCATTTGGTGAAATTGCGAAAATCTGGCGTGCCGGATGTATCATTCGTGCACGTTTCTTACAAAAAATTACGGATGCTTATGAAAAAGATTCTGACTTAGCCAACTTGATGCTAGATGAATATTTCAAAGAAATCACTGAAAAATATCAACAAGCAGTTCGTGAAGTTGTTGCTATCGCTGTCCAAGCTGGCGTACCTGTACCAACATTTTCATCTGCGATTACTTACTACGATTCTTATCGTGCAGAACGCTTACCTGCAAACTTAGTTCAAGCGCAACGTGATTACTTTGGAGCACATACGTATGAACGTACAGATAAAGAGGGAATCTTCCATTATAGCTGGTACCACGAAGAATAGCAGAGGTTATTTATGAGATAAGTGCTAAGTATCTATAGCTTTTTGACAGGTTTAGCCCTATAATAATAGAGGCTTAATGAAATTCAACTTGGAAAGGAACTAAAAAAATGAGTAATATTCTGATCATTGAAGATGAGAAAAATCTGGCTCGTTTTGTCGAACTAGAATTGAAGCACGAAGGCTATGATACAGAAGTTCATTATAATGGTAGAACAGGACTTGAAGCTGCTTTAGAAAGCGACTGGGACGCAATTTTACTTGATTTGATGCTTCCTGAATTAAATGGCTTAGAAGTTTGTCGTCGTGTTCGTCAAGTGAAAAACACACCGATCATCATGATGACAGCTCGTGATTCCGTAATCGACCGTGTTTCTGGTTTAGATCATGGCGCAGACGATTATATCGTCAAACCTTTTGCGATTGAAGAATTGCTTGCACGTTTGCGTGCGTTACTTCGTCGAATTGATATTGAAGGCGATAAAAATGTTGCAAAACAAACAACCATCACGTATCGTGATTTAACAATCGAAAAAGAAAACCGTGTCGTACGCCGCGGAAATGAGATCATTGAACTAACAAAACGTGAATACGAATTATTATTGACACTAATGGAGAACGTCAACGTAGTTTTAGCGCGTGATGTTTTACTAAATAAGGTTTGGGGCTATGAAACAGAAGTAGAAACCAACGTTGTTGATGTATATATCCGTTATTTACGTAATAAAATCGACGTACCAGGGGAAGATAGTTATATCCAAACTGTCCGTGGTACCGGGTACGTTATGCGCTCATGAGAAAATTTAACAAGAAACAAAGAGAACTGAAAGGGCCCTCACTCACTATCAAGTGGGCCTTTACAAGTTCTTTCTTTATATTCGTGGTATTTACGATTTTTGCTGTGATCACTTACAAGTCTTCCGTAAATTTGATCGTGACTAAAGAAAGAAACAATGTGGAACGTACGATTTCTGAAGTAACTTCTCGTTTAGCTAATGCAGATGAGGAGCTGACTTTGGTAAATACCTACCGAACACTGACAGAAACCAATAACCGAGACAGTGCGATGTATGATCAAAACATGACCTTAGAAGGCAATATGATACGGATCGATGATTTCATTTCGGAATTAGGTCAGCGTCAATTATCCTTAGATATCTATAATCTAGACAAAAGACTAATCTTTAAAACCAAAAAAAATTATCAACCTTTAGTTCAAACAAAGCATAAGAAACCAACAATCGTTACAGTCGATGATAAAAATGGATTTTTATCAGTAGAACCTATCTATTCTAAAGAAACTAGAGAAAAAATTGGGTATGCGCAAGTCTTTTACGAACTATCTGACTTCTATGAGATGCGTAGCAAATTATTATTGACATTGATCATATTAGAGATTGTTTCATTGCTGTTGAGCAGCTTCTTAGGATTCTTGCTATCCTCATACTTCTTGAAACCAGTTAAGATCCTTCGAGATACAATGGAGATTATTCGACAAGATCCTCAAGCCGAAGTACATGTCCCTGAAATCACGACTAATGATGAATTAGCAGATCTAGCAGTTATCTTTAATGACGTCATTGATCGTATACGGATGTATATCGAACAACAAGAACAATTCGTTGAAGATGTCTCTCATGAATTGCGAACGCCTGTAGCAGTTATCGAAGGCCATTTAAGCATGTTGAATCGCTGGGGGAAAGATGATCCGGAAATATTGGATGAATCAATCCAAGCCAGTCTACAAGAACTTGTTCGCATGAAGAGTTTGGTTCAAGAGATGTTAGACTTATCTCGAGCAGAGCAAGTGGACGTCTATTATGGAAATGAGACATCTAAGGCAAAAGAGGTCACGAACCAAGTATTCAACAATTTCAAATTGCTTTACCCCGAATTTACCTTCACATTAGATGATGATCTTGATGACGAAAAAACGTTGAGAATATATCGTAATCACTTAGAACAAATTCTGATTATTATTTTAGATAACGCAGTAAAATACTCTACAGATCGAAAAGAAGTACATCTTTCGGTCTCATCAACTTTAAATAAATTTGAGATCGCAATCCAAGATTTTGGTGAAGGGATTCCAGATGAAGATATCGATAAAGTATTTAATCGCTTTTATCGTGTTGATAAAGCCCGTGCCCGTACAAAAGGTGGGAATGGTTTAGGATTGTCGATTGCCCATAAACTTTTGGAGAGTTATAAAGGAAGTATTAGTGTAGAAAGTTCGGTAGGTAAAGGTACAATTTTTAGAATTTTCATCCCAATGGTCGAAGAAAAAACAGCTGAGTAAAAACTCGGCTGTTTTTTTATGCGAAAATTAGAAAATATATCGTACAAGATAACGTTATTTTTGTTTTAAAATCGAACGTTATTTTAGAGTTTTAATCGAACGTTCGAAAAATAAAAAAGATCAAAAAAACATGTAAAAAATAGTTGCATTATAGCTTGAAGATTGCTATATTATTATCTGTTACCGAGAGAAAAAAACAACTTGAAACAAATTAAAAATAATTGTTGACGGATGAAAGTTCTTATGGTATTTTTATAAAGTCGCTTGAGCGAGATGTGATTCGAACTTGTTTTTTTATCAAAAAGTTTTTAAATAAAAGTTATTGACTTTTAAATAAAAATCTGATATGATATAAAAGTTGTTGAAACAAAACAACAAGCGATGTAGACCTTTGAAAACTGAACGAATAAAACAAACCAAATGTGTAGGGCGTTTCTATTTAATAGAAACAAACAACA